>NZ_JAJAFY010000029.1:0-61916 GCF_025384885.1 Photorhabdus kleinii | reverse complement strand
AGTTAATTAACTGTGTTGCTATATATAATAGTAAGGATAATAGGATAAATACCCTATTACCCTATTACCCTTATACACTCAGGAAAATAGCCTTTTATTGATGCTATTTTGAATACCTACGGCATCAAGTCCTAAATCTGCTCTGATTTCTTCCTGGCTACCTTGTGGTATAAATTGGTCAGGCAAGCCAATATTCAGAATCTGCACAAGGCGGCCTTCCTGCATTAGTAGTTCATTAACGCCACTTCCGGCACCTCCCATAATGGCATTTTCTTCCAGCGTGACTAATAAATCATGGTTATCAGCCATTTCTAATATCAATTCTTTATCCAATGGTTTGACAAAACGCATATCAACAACAGTCGCATCCAGTGATTCTGCTGCTGTTATTGCATCAGGTAATAGGGTACCAAAGTTTAGGATCGCAACTTTCTTACCCTGACGGCGAATAACGCCTTTACCAATTGGTAATTGTTCAAATGGTTGGCGTTCCGCACCCGTTCCGGTTCCTCGTGGATAGCGCACGGCTACTGGACCTTGCTGATAATGATAGCCAGTATGCAGCATCTGTCGGCATTCGTTCTCATCACTTGGCGCCATAATTACCATGTTGGGGATGCAACGAAGGAATGAAAGATCAAAGGCGCCTTGATGTGTCTGACCATCAGCACCTACGATACCGCCGCGATCTATTGCAAATAGAACAGGTAGATTCTGAATGGCGACATCATGGATAACCTGGTCATAAGCACGTTGGAGGAATGTCGAATAGATTGCAACAATTGGCCTGTAACCACCAATTGCCAAACCTGCGGCAAAAGTCACGGCATGTTGTTCTGCAATGGCGACATCGAAGTATTGATCAGGATATTCGCGGGAAAAACGCACCATACCAGAGCCTTCACGCATGGCAGGTGTGATCGCCATCAGTTTTTTGTCGTTAGCAGCCTCTTCGCATAACCAGTCTCCAAAGATTTTGGAGAAAGTAGGGCGGTTGTCTGAGCTTTTAGGTAATGCGCCAGTGGTCGGATCAAATTTAGGCACCGCATGCCAACTAATAGGATCTTTTTCAGCGGGGGCATAGCCACGACCCTTTTTGGTCATGATGTGCAGAAGCTGTGGTCCTTTCAACTCACGCATATTTTTCAGCGTTTGGGTCAATGTCAGTACATCATGTCCGTCGATGGGGCCAATGTAATTAAAGCCCAATTCTTCAAACAGAGTGCCAGGAACAACCATGCCTTTGATATGTTCTTCAGTTTTTTTCAGTAGTTCTTTAATCGGTGGTAGATTGGAAAAGACTTTTTTCCCGCTTTCCCGCAACGTGGTGTAGAGTTTACCGGATAGAAGTTGAGCTAGATGGTTGTTTAACGCTCCGACGTTCTCTGAGATGGACATTTCGTTGTCATTAAGAATGACTAACATATCTGGGTCGATATCCCCGGCATGGTTCATCGCTTCGAAAGCCATCCCCGCTGTTATCGCACCATCACCGATAACACAAACTGTACGGCGGCCTTTGCCTTCGCGTTGAGCAGCAATTGCCATACCTAATCCGGCGCTGATAGAGGTTGATGAGTGACCAACACATAAGGTGTCGTATTCACTTTCATCTCGCCAAGGGAAAGGATGAAGCCCATTTTTTTGACGAATCGTATCAATACGATTTCGGCGTCCTGTCAGGATTTTATGAGGATAAGCCTGATGGCCGACGTCCCATACCAATTTATCGAAAGGTGTTTTATAGACATAATGCAACGCCACAGTCAGCTCAACGGTGCCAAGACCGGAGGCAAAATGACCACTGGAGCGACTGACACTGTTTAGCAGGAATTGCCGAAGTTCATCACATAACTTCGGCAGGTTCTCTTTTGGTAACATCCGAAGTTCTTCAGGATTTTCCGCTAATGCCAATGTGGGGTATTTGGCTATATCAATGCTCATTTGATGCTCGTTAAGAAGTGTTTATTAATAGCGCTGCCAGTGGGTAAATTTACCGGCAGACCTTAGTTGTTACGTTCAATGATAAAGCTGGCAAGTGCGCGCAGCATTGCTGTGTTATAAGATTTATCTTCCAGTTTATTCAAAGCTTGTAATGCTTCTTGATACAGTTCGTATGCTTTTTTCTGTGCTTGTTCTAACCCCAATAATGCGGGGTAAGTGCTTTTTTCTAACTGTTGGTCACTGCCTTGGCGTTTTCCTATCATTTCGGTATCGCCGATGACATCAAGAATATCGTCTTGAACTTGGAATGCGAGGCCAATGGCCTGAGCATACTGATCTAATTCAGGTAAGGCATCATGCCCGCGTTGGCCTGCGCTATATGCGCCCATTCTGACGGCGCAACGAATAAGTGCGCCCGTTTTATGGCGATGAATGTGTTCCAGCATATGGAGATCAATGTGTTTACCTTCCGCAGCTAAATCCAACGCTTGACCGCCGCACATACCAGCGATACCGCTAGCGGTTGCCAGTTCGGCAAGCATTTCAAGGCGGTCTGCCGTTGTTACATCCGGCATTTCTCTTTTAGATAGGATTTCAAACGCCAGCGCCTGTAATGCATCTCCTGCCAGAATCGCGTGAGCTTCACCAAATTTTATGTGGCAGGTCGGTTGTCCACGGCGTAAATCATCGTTATCCATCGCCGGTAAATCGTCATGAATTAATGAAAAGGCGTGGATACATTCAACGGCTGCTGCTGGAGCATCCAGATTATTTGCAGATAATCCAAACAGTTCACCGACGGCATAAACTAAAAATGGGCGCAGACGTTTACCACCGAGTAAAGTGCCATGTTGCATTGTGTGAACTAGTGGATTGTCTGCAAATGCCAGTGAAGATAGTGTGCTTATCAGAACGTTATTGACTCGTTGTTGACAGATTTTAAGCTGTTCTTTAAATTGGGTTGAATTTTGTTCAGACATAGGCTTATTCAGTATCCGGGGAGAAATGACTCAGTGGAGATTGGACATCATTGTTAATCAGAATCTGCACTCGCTGTTCTGCTTGTTGCAAAGTTTGTTGCCCTAGACGGGCTAATTGAATACCACGCTCAAATTCGCTTAGGGCTTCTTCCAGTGCCAGTTCACCTGATTCCAGCCGGGCGACAATCTGTTCCAGCTCTTTTAATGAGCTTTCAAATGTCATTGCCGGTGCAGTTTCTGGCGTACTGTTTGTACTTTCTGATATTGCATTTTTCTTTGGCATAATTTTTTACTATTTATACAGAGTTCGCCTGAGAGTTGCAGACTATCCTATTACGCTGGTGCAAACAAATTCTTAACTGATTTTGTGTTTTTTCCGCGCTGTACCACGAGATAGTGTTATACTTCGCGGCCTGATTTGACAACCAAAACATACCATTAATTTTATTTATCAAAATGCCTAACCGCTACTATAACTTACTATGAAGTTTATTATTAAATTATTCCCTGAAATCACGATCAAGAGCCAAACTGTTCGTTTGCGCTTTATTAAAATTCTCGCTAGTAATATTCGCAATGTGCTTAAAACATTAGGCGATAATATTGCAGTGGTTCGCCATTGGGATAATATCGAAGTTCGTACTAAAGATGAAAACCTTGGCGCTCAAATTTGTGATGCGCTGACACGTATCCCCGGTATTCACCATATTCTGCAAGTAGAGGAGCGTGAGTTTCGTGACATGCATCATATCTTTGAACAAGCTTATGAGGCTTATGGCGAATCGCTCCACAATAAGACATTTTGTGTTCGGGTTAAACGTCGCGGTAAACATCAATTTACTTCCAATGAAGTAGAACGTTATGTCGGTGGTGGTTTAAACCAGCATATTGAATCCGCGAAAGTAAAACTCAATCATCCTGATGTGACTGTTAATCTGGAAATTGATCAAGATGTGCTGATTCTGGTAAAAGCCCGTTATGAAGGAATTGGTGGTTTTCCTATCGGAACGCAGGAAGATGTATTATCTCTCATTTCTGGAGGCTTTGATTCTGGTGTTTCCAGCTATATGCTAATGCGCCGTGGCTGTCGCGTTCACTATTGCTTCTTCAATCTTGGCGGTTCTGCTCATGAAGTTGGTGTGAAACAGGTTGCTCATTATCTTTGGAATCGTTTTGGCAGTTCCCATAAAGTCCGTTTCGTTGCGGTGGATTTTGAACCTGTTGTCGCTGAAATTTTGGAAAAAGTTGATGATGGTCAAATGGGGGTGGTGCTTAAACGGATGATGGTCAGAGCGGCATCTCAAGTTGCAGAGCGCTATGGCGTGCAGGCGATTGTTACCGGTGAGGCTTTGGGACAGGTTTCCAGCCAGACACTCACTAATTTGCGTTTGATTGATAATGCATCGGATACGTTGATTCTGCGGCCACTGATTTCTCATGATAAAGAGCACATTATCAGGTTGGCACGTGAAATAGGCACTGAGGATTTTGCCCGCACAATGCCTGAATTCTGTGGTGTTATTTCAAAAAGCCCGACAGTAAAAGCTGTTAAAGCTAAAATTGAAGCGGAAGAGGCGAATTTCGATTTTAATATTTTGGAAAAAGTTGTCAGTGAAGCTCAGAATATTGATATTCGCCAGATAGCAGAACAAAGCAATCAGCAAGTGGTTGAAATTGAAACGGTGACAGCGTTCGCTCCGACGGATGTGTTATTGGATATTCGTTCGCCTGATGAACAAGATGATCGGCCATTGCAGTTAAATGGTGTGGAAATCAAATCATTGCCATTCTATAAGTTGAGCAGCCAGTTTGGTGATTTGCCAAAGGATAAGACTTATTTGCTCTATTGTGAACGTGGGGTAATGAGTCGTTTGCAGGCACTCTATTTATCTGAGCAGGGTTTTGATAACGTGAAAGTTTATCGGCCTTAATTGTATTTAATTATACATTTCGGGGTTCCTATTATGTGAACCCCGAATCGTATAAAGTAAGATGTTTTTGTCTATTTTTTTCAATCCTGATAAGAATATACACCTAGTGGCAATATGAGTTGAGCCGCCACCTCTGCTGCTGTTGCTCGTCCTTTTAATAATTCAATGAGTTTTAATGCGAAATCGAAAGCTGTCGCTGGCCCTTGGCTGGTCAATAGATTGACACGATCATCAAAACAGACTCGGCAATCAATCCATTTATCGGATGAAATTTTGTCTTGCAAACCGGGGTAGCCGGTCATTTTGCCAGTAGGGAATAAATTATGGTGTTCAAGTACGATAGCAGGCACGGCACAAATTGCAGCGATAATTTTTCCTTGATAATGTGCCTTGCGGATTTTTTCGATAACGAGTGGATTATCACGGAAACACTCGGCACCCTGCATACCGCCGGGTAAGATGATGGCATCGAAAGATTCATCAATAACTTTTTCCAGAGGGACATCAGCAACCAGTTTCACACCTCTGGAGCAAGTTAAAATCAATTCTCCATCGCTGGCGGTGCTGGCGATCGTAACACTGATGCCAGCGCGTACCAGTAAATCAATGGTTGCAACGGCTTCTATTTCTTCACTACCGTGAGTTAGGCAGATGAGTGCTGAAGGGTTCATAATCATCTTTCCTTATGTTTTACTAGATTATAGATACGGGTATTTTCAGGGGTAGAAAGACCATGTGCACGGGCCCGGCGTAATAAATAACCGGTGATATAGTCAATTTCAGTGCGACGTTTTGCGCGGACATCCTGCAACATGGATGAGTAGTTTTTTGCTGTAAGCTTAATCACATCGTAGACATAGGCAATCAGGTTGTCGATAGTGGTATGGATGTTTTCTCGTTGCATAACCTGAATAATTTCTTCGCACAAAATATTCAATTGTTCCGGGTAGCGAAGCAAATCGCCATTTTGGCATTCATAAAGTGCAGTCAGCGGGTTTACGACACAGTTAGCGGCAAGTTTCAGCCAACTAATAGAGAGAATTTCATTATGCCATGCAACATCTGGCAAAGATTGGTGTAATACATTAGCCAGAGAGCTAAGCTCAGTTGCATTTGACGTTGCTGAGCCAATATGGGTTAGCCCGGAAGCGGTATGATAAACCCGTTGGTCATCCTGATATGCGCCATGCGTTGTGACACCAAGAAGTATTAGATTAGGCGCTGATAATAGTTCTTCTTGGGTACCCATGCCATTGTGTAGTAATAAGATTGGACAATTAGGTGAAAGTTTGGGGAGTAAATTATTCACTGCATCAGCGACTTGCCATGCTTTCAGACAGACAATCAGTAATTCGCTGTTGGCAAGATGGTCGTTGTTATTAGTTGGGATTGGTTGGTTGAAGACTTGCCCATTCATTTCGTCAATATGAACAGATAAATAAGACCGAGAACTTTTTAGCCAACCCTGCACTTGATGTTTTTGTTGTGATAATGCTGCTAGCCACAGTTTTCCTATAGCGCCACAGCCAAGAACGGTTATCTTCATATACACCTTTTGAAAGACGCTGCCATAATATTGGATGGAAATAATAAGATCCCGCTAACCCAAGTATAGCGCTTTTGCTGGCAATGGAAAGCGGTTATCATGCCAACTTATTGATTATCAGGAGGTCATGGATAATGCCATCTTTCGATATTGTTTCAGAAATTGATATGCATGAAGTTCGCAACGCGGTAGAAAATGCGCAGCGCGAGCTTGCTAGCCGTTGGGATTTCCGTAATGTCAGCGCCAATTTCGAGTTAAATGAAAAAAATGAATCTATCAAGATTGCCAGTGAGTCAGATTTTCAGGTAAATCAGTTGGTTGATATCATGCGTGAAAAGTTGGCTAAACGTGGTATCGATGGTGCTGCATTGAATATCCCTGATGATATGTTGCACAGTGGTAAAACTTACAGCGTTGAAGCGACTCTGAAGCAGGGGATTGATACCCCTACGGCGAAAAAGATCGTGAAGCTGATTAAGGATAGTAAGCTGAAAGTACAGGCACAGATTCAGGGGGAGCAAGTGCGAGTGACAGGTAAAGCTCGTGATGATTTGCAAAGTGTTATGGCATTAGTTCGTGGCGCAGAGCTGGGACAGCCATTCCAGTTTACTAATTTCCGGGATTGATTTTCCGCCTAATGGATTGATATATCTAGCCTAATGTGGAGAGGGGTATTCTGACTAGGAATACCCCTATCCCAGTTTCCCTTAATATCGAATCGGAGTGAGTAGGGGTTATCTGGTTTGATATTTAATCTATCGTGTTATTATTGGCTATCAATTGTTCAAGTTGTGCTCTGCTTGTCAGCTTAGTATCTACTTTTATGTAGGCACTATGCTCCTCCGGAACAATAACGACATCGCAAACGCCTGGCTGAACAAGAATTTTTTGTTCCAGCAATGCTTTATTGACTATATTTTCTGGTAGAAAAATTCTGATGCTGCTGACATAAGGAGGTTGTTTCATTGTTATGCTAATAATGAGCCAAATGATTGTCAGAACGATACCTGCCGCAAATACCAGCGGTGCTCCTTTTAATTCATATAACCAACCACCGAGACCACCCCCTAAAGCGACACCTAAAAATTGGCTGGTGGAGTAGATACCCATTGCTGTACCTTTATAACCCGCTGGTGCTTCTTTACTGATAAGTGATGGCAGGATAGCTTCCATTACATTGAAAGCAATAAAGAAAATTTGTATGCCGATAAAAATCACCCATAAGTGATGTCCCGCCGCCCACAATACAATTTCAGCAATCAGCAGCATCGTGATACACAGTGAAAACACTTGTTTCATGCGGCGCTTTTTTTCTGCGTAAATAATGAAAGGTAAAACAGATAAGAATGAAACTAGCATAGTGATCAGATAAACCTTCCAGTGTTGTTGGGTAGGGAGCCCCGCTTGTTGCATCACCAAAGGAAGGGCGACAAAACTTGCCATTAACAAAGTGTGCAAACTGAGAATGCCAAAGTTAAGTTTTAGCAACTGGCTATCAGCCAGAACCTTACTGAAACTGTGACGAACAATGCCTGATTCACGGTTAATAATATGTTTATCGGTGGAAGGAACAGCAAATAATGTTATCAGAATGCCACTACCGGCCAGAATGGTAATTCCCCAAAATAGGCCATTTAATCCAATGGCATTCGTAAGGATTGGGCCAAGTACAATGGCGATGGCGAAAGTTATTCCGAAGCTAATGCCAATAAAAGCCATCGCTTTAGTTCGATTTTGTTCACGGGTTAAATCAGAAAGTAGCGCCATAATTGCAGCAGATATCGCTCCAGCGCCTTGTAACGCTCGCCCAATTATTATGCCCCAGATGGAGTCATTGAGAGCAGCAATAATACTGCCAAGGATGAATAGCAATAATCCGCCAACAATTAAGGGCTTACGGCCAATTTTGTCAGAAAACAGGCCAACAGGGATCTGGAAAATGGCTTGGGTTAGACCATAAATGCCAATGGCGATGCCAATAAGTGTTTCGGTGGCATCTTTTAGATGAAGTCCATAGGTTGTTAATACAGGAAGAACCATGAACATGCCTAGCATTCGCAGAGAAAAAACTGAACCTAGGCCCCATGTCGCCCGAAGCTCAAGTGGCGTCATTTTATTATCGTTCATGATTACCTCGAAATATTTTGATGCGTCATTGTAGATAGGTTTTCAATAAGGGGTAAATAGTTAATTGAATTAATAATATTGAAGTGTTAAGGAGAGTGGATAACAGGCTGGAAGGAAACTGATGGCAGAGGGGGTAGCCACTGCCATCAGGGAAAATTACCGGACGTAAGTTAGGAAGGCTTCTGAGGGCACATGTGGGTCAATAGACATCATGACACTCAGGGAAGTGATTGCCACAATGGAAAATATAAATAATTTACGAGCCCAAATGCGGTCATTATCAGTTTTGTAACCGGATAACGCCATTCCTAGCCACCAGACGCTCACTGCTGCTGCAACAACCAGATATTTGTAACCAGCGTAACCGCTGATGGCTAACATAAGGGTTGCAATCATAAATGCTAGGATATAAAGGATAATGTGGTTTTTCGCCACAGATATGCCTTTAATGACGGGCAGTACAGGAATATTGGCTGCCTGGTAATCTTTGAAACGAAAAATAGCAATGGCGTAGGAGTGCGGCATTTGCCACAGGCTGAAAATCAGTAACAGGATCAACGCGCCCGTATCAAACTGACCAGTTACTGCACAATAACCGATAACCGGAGGTGCAGCACCGGACAAACTGCCGATCAACGTGCCATAAACAGATTTCCTTTTCATATAGAGGCTGTAAACCCCTACATAGATGACAAAACCGATAATCGCTAATTGCATTGCTAAAGCATTGGCTGCTGCATAGAGCAGCACTATGCCAGCAATACCCAGTATTGATGCATAAATCAGGCTGATTTTCGGATCAATAAGCCCTTTTACAAGGACGCGGTTTTTTGTTCTTTCCATGATCCGATCGATGTCACGGTCAATGTAGTTGTTAAATACACAACCAGAAGCCACGACTAGTGAAACACCGAGCAGAGTCGAGATGAACAAAGGGTAATCAATCACCCCTTTCGAGGCGAGTAGAAAACCACCGATCACAGAAATTAAATTGCCGAAAATAATTCCTGGTTTAGTTACTTGCAGGTATTGCTTAATCATATATGCAGCTCTTTAATCAACCATCATATTAATGTTGAGGTTGTACATAATCCATAGTGAGCCAACAACAACAATACCGATAATCAAGATAGTGAACAGCAATGCGACTAAGTTCCAGCGCTCTTCTGACGAAGTGTTCATGTGCAGGAAGTAAATAAAATGAACAATAATCTGCACCACAGCCAGAGCGACTACTGTTGTCAGGATAGTCGTATGGGAGGCGGAACCATCCATTACCATCCAGAACGGAATCACTGTCAGGATGACCGAAAGAACAAAGCCGATCAGATAAGACTTCAGGCTACCGTGGCTAGCTCCAGTATGAGCGGTATTGGAATGACTCATTACATAGCTCCTAACAGATAAACAACGGTAAATACACAGATCCATACCACATCCAGGAAGTGCCAGAACAAGCTCAGGCAGTTCAGACGGGTTTTATTTACATCAGTTAAACCGCGGCGGGTTACTTGGATTATCATGATGATAATCCAGACCAGACCACAGGTAACGTGGATACCGTGAGTAGCAACCAGTGCGAAGAATCCGGACAAGAATGCACTGCGGTCAGGGCCGTGGCCGTCAACAATCAGGTGATGGAATTCGTACAATTCCATCGCCACGAAGCCAAGGCCGAACAGGAAAGTCATACCGAGCCAGGCGTTAACCTGGCCGACTTTTCCTTTGTTCATGCCTAACATGGCAAAGCCATAAGTGATACTACTGAATAACAGTAGGAAAGTTTCGACCAATACGAAAGAGAGGTCGAAAATCTCTTTACCAGATTTGCCGCCTGCGGTTCCGTTAACGAGTACTGCATAAGTCGCAAATAGACATGCGAACAAAATACAGTCACTCATCAAGTAGACCCAGAAACCGAATACTTTAGTGGCTCCCGCATCGTGGTGCCCGTGATGCTCGTGGGCATGATTGTGGTTAGTCATAGTTTCAGTTGACATGGTTCAGACCTGCCTTGCTAATTTGTTCATGGTGTTGATTCTCAATTTGCTCAACTTCAGCAACGGGTACGTAGTAATCAACATCTTCATCAAAGCTTTTTGCAATCCAAGTGATAATCATGCCCGCAAAGCTTGCGATAGCTAGCCACCAGATATGCCAAATCATGGCGAAACCAAACAGCAAGCTGAAGCCAGCAATAATTACACCTGCACCGGCATTTTTAGGCATATGAATTTCTTCATACTTAGCAGGACGTTTATAAGCTGTGCCTTTTTCTTTCATATCCCACCATGCATCACGCGTTTGCACATGTGGAACGTCAGCAAAGTTATAAAACGGTGGTGGAGAAGATGTTGCCCACTCCAGAGTACGCCCGCCCCAAGGGTCGCCGGTCAGGTCACGGTTTTGGTCACGGTCACGGATACTAACGTAGAATTGAATGACCTGACACAGGATACCAACGGCAATCAGTGCAACACCAATCGCGGAGACGACCAGTAGAGTATGGAATTCAGGGTTGATATCTTGGCTAATACGGCGAGTCATCCCCATAAAGCCGAGCGCGTAAACTGGCATAAAGGCGATAAAGAAGCCGATAATCCAGAACCAGAATGCGCGGATACCCCATTTTTCGTTCAGTGTGAAACCGAAAGCTTTCGGGAACCAGTAAGCAGTACCGGCAAAACAACCGAAGACAACACCACCGATAATAACGTTATGGAAGTGTGCGATCAGGAACAAGCTGTTATGCAGAACGAAGTTTGCGCCTGGAACTGCCAGCAGAACGCCAGTCATACCACCGATAGAGAAGGTGACGATGAAGCCAACGGTCCACAGCATCGGTGTTTTATACTCAATACGGCCTCGATACATGGTGAACAGCCAGTTGAAGATCTTAACGCCTGTCGGAATCGAGATAATCATGGTGGCTATGCCGAAGAAGGCGTTAACGTTCGCACCCGAGCCCATCGTAAAGAAGTGGTGCAGCCATACAATGAACGACAGTACGGTAATGGCAATGGTTGCCCATACCAGAGATGTATAGCCGAACAGTCGTTTTTTCGAGAACGTCGCAGTCACTTCAGAGAAAACACCAAAGACCGGCAACACCAGAATGTAAACTTCAGGGTGACCCCAAGCCCATATCAGGTTGATGTACATCATCATGTTGCCACCCATATCATTGGTGAAGAAATGGGTGCCCATGTAGCGGTCAAAGGTTAGCAGGGCAATGGTAACTGTCAGAATCGGGAATGCGGCGATGATCAATACGTTAGTACAGAGTGCTGCCCAAGAAAATACAGGCATTTTCATCATGGACATGCCAGGAGCACGCATACGCAGGATCGTCGCAAAGAAGTTAACGCCTGTCAGCAAGGTACCAATGCCGGATATCTGAAGACTCCATATCCAATAATCGACCCCAACGCCTGGGCTATATTCTATACCTGAGAGCGGAGGATAAGCTAACCAGCCGGTCTGAGCGAATTCACCTACACCCAGAGAGATGTTAATCAGTGCAACGCCGACGACGAAAAACCAGAAGCTCAGTGAGTTCAGGAATGGGAATGCCACGTCACGAGCGCCGATCTGTAGTGGAACCACGATGTTCATCAGACCGACAACAAAAGGTGTCGCCATGAAGAAAATCATGATGACGCCGTGGGCGGTAAAAATCTGGTCATAGTGATGCGGTGGCAGGAAACCTGCTTCACCCGCAGAGGCGACAGCCTGTTGACCACGCATCATGATGGCATCGGCAAAGCCACGGAGCATCATGACCAGAGCCACGATAATGTACATAATACCGATTTTCTTGTGGTCAACGCTGGTTAACCACTCGCTCCATAGCCATTTCCATTTACGGAAATAGGTCAGGGCTCCGACAATTGCGAGCCCTGCGAAGAGAATCCCTGCAAGAGTAACCATGACAATGGGCTCATGCAGTGGGATTGCATCAAGTGTTAATTTTCCCAACATTACTTTATTCCTCAACTCCGGCATGAGCAGTTTCGCTCATATTCATGTTATGACCTGTTGTTGCACCGTGGCCGCCATGCATATTCATGTTGCCCATAAATTTGGCAATAATGTCTTGATACAGGTTAGGTTTAACGCTTGAGAAGTATTCAACCGGATGATTCTGGCTTTGTTTGGCTAACTCATCAAATGCTTGCATGGTATCCAAGGTTTTGGGAGAGGCTTTCACTTTTTGAACCCATTGTTCAAAACTTTCCCGATCTGCGGTAGCGGTAGCAGTAAATTTCATGCCAGAGAAGCCGTGACCACTATAGCTACTGGACAAACCTTTATAAACGCCAGGTTCATCGGCAATTAAGTGAAGTTTAGTCTGCATACCAGCCATTGCATAGATTTGACCACCTAACTGCGGGATGAAGAATGAGTTCATCACGGAATCAGAGGTGATTTTGAAGTTAATAGGCACTCCGGTAGGAAAAGCAATTTCGTTAACTGTAGCAATACCTTGCTCCGGGTAAACGAATAGCCATTTCCAATCAAGAGAGATGACTTCAATAGTTACGGTTTTTTCATCGCTAACCAGCGGCTTATATGGGTCAAGCTCGTGGGTTGTTTTCCAGGTAATGGTTGCTAAAATAATAATGATAATGATAGGAACGGTCCATACTACCAGCTCAATTTTATTTGAGTGTGCCCAGTTAGGGCGATAGGTAGCACTTCTATTGGCTTCGCGGTAACGCAGGGCAAAAGTGAATGCCATGATGATTACCGGAATAACGATGATCAGCATCAGGCCAATAGCCGTGAGTATCAGCGTTTTTTGTTCAGCGCCGATGGCGCCTTTAGGGTTCATCAATACCATATCGCAGCCACTCAGCACAAGAGTAGCCGCTAGTATTGACAATATCCCAATACTTTTATTGTATTTCATAAGTCTCATCTAACGACTCCAAATAACAAAAGCTCTATTGTCGTTTCATCAGTGCGGGCATTCTACGGTAAGGCTACTGGAGTGTAAACATTTGTAATAGTTAGTTGAGGGGTTGTTACCCTTTATGTCGATGGGATCACATGCAAATGGAGGATTAATCAGAAGTTAGCTTGAAAAGGTTATTTAATTGTAACGAAATAGGGCGGAAATACGAATTTATATTAAAGTTATTTTATATTTTTTAGAGAAGAGGAAAAAAATATAAAAATTTGCTTTAAAAATTTCCACCGCGGCCATCTTATTTAAGAATTAAATTAATTGTGAGCCACTTTTGGTAGCTCACAATTAAAATCAATAATTAGAAATTATATTTGATAGTGTAAACAATCCCATCCTGCCAGAAGTCTTCACCCAGTTTATGATCGGCATATCGATATTGAATGCCGGTTGTGAAGGATTGGTGAGGTGTCCACCATAACGCTATTGCACCATTGGTACCGTTCCGTCCACCGTTGCCATAGCGTTCATTCCGATTAAGTTCTATTTCATTCCAGTTAGTTATGCTGAATTTTTCTTCCCAGAGTTGAAAGTCGTAACCCGCAACCCAACCAACGACATAGCCGTTATTACCGGAGTAGAAAGTTTGGTCAACATAGTGCAGCGCAACAAACGGTTTGAACCAGACACCGGCGAAATCAGTATTGTAGCCAATACCATAGAGGGTATTTACCTCATGGAAGTTCCCGCCATGTGCTGTACCTGGGAGGGAGTAAGTACCATAAACATGACCATAGAGATTGAAACCCGTATCAGCCAGATAAAAACGACCGGTTGTTTTAAAAGTGTATCTTTGGTTATCCCCTGGTTCAGCATGCTGCTTGTTGAAAGCATTTTCCAGATCAAAGAACCCGTATAATTCACCCCAGTTAAATCCGGCTCCGCCTTCCAGTTCCAGGTAGGCAAAGTCGTCTTTATGAGAGGTTTGCCCTGACTTGTGTGTGGTATGGCTAGTCCAGTCGAGGTAGTTCATGCTGATATTAGCAAAGCCCCCTTGATATTCAGCATAAGCTGGAACTGAGACGGTGGTGAATAAAGCAGTAGCCAGAATGGTTGTTCTCATAAATTTCTCTAACGCATCCATGAAAAGAGGTTTTGGGTTTTAAAGCTATATTAAATAACCCTTAAAATGGTAGTCTAATTCTACGCGGATATGAATATCGAACAATCAAATAATCACTCGAAAATAGCATTTTTGGGCAAATGACTATTTGAAGTGTGATCGCTATCACTTAAGTATTTAAAAAGAGGGCAGAGATATCAAAGGCTGACAGTCGTCAACCTTTAATAAAGTCACTTAATATTTTCGCCTTTTAAGCCAATTTGTTCCTTCTTAATGCGAGATAATCTAGAAAGCTGCCGAGAATGGTGCCTGTGATACCAATCTGTGCTCCCCATAATAGTAATGTTTCGGCCAGATAAGGTGCATGAGTCCAGTTAAGAGCATTGGTGGTGATGGTAAGTAACCAGAACGTGAGCAAGATGCTTGCAAATGATAGTAAGCCAAGAGCTAGACGATAGAAATTTCTAAACTCAGTACGTGGCATAAAATCGTTAGCTCGTTGGGTATAAGCCAGAGTCTGGCGGCAGATAAATAACAGCAATAAGCCTGGAACAGAGGCCGCTATAGAGAATAGATAGAAGTTTGGCCAGCCATGTAACTCAACGAACCAACCCGCGATTGGGCCGACATAGACGCGTCCAACAGCAGATAAGGCAGATAATAAAGCAAACTGTGTTGCAGAGAATGATTTATGACATAACGCCATAAGTAAGGTAACAAATGCAGCGGTTCCCATTCCGCCACAGATATTTTCCAGAAAAATGGCGCTGCCCATAGTGTAGATATTTTTGTCAGTAATGGATAACAGCCAGTATCCAATATTGGAAATCGCTTGAAGAATGCCAAAGATCATGAGAGAGCGGAATAAACTCCATCGTTGCATCAGATAACCACCATATAATGCACCAACGATAGTTGCTGTTAATCCCAGAGTTTTGTTGATCATTCCAACTTCACTAGCATCAAAACCAATACCACGGATAAGAAATGGGGTACTTAGGCTGGCAGCAAAGGCATCCCCCATTTTATACATGACAATTAACAGCAGTATCAGCCACGCATTATTGCGATTAAAAAAATCGGTTAATGGTTCTATTGCAGCTTGCTGGAGTGTTTTTGGTGGTAGAGCGTCAATCTCAGGTTCTCTAGCTTTTAACGTCGCATAGACGCCAATCAGCATTAGTCCAGCCATCAACCAGTAGGTGTGTTGCCAGCCAATATAGCGGTCTGCGATCCATAATGCTAACCCGCCTGAAACTAACATGGCTAATCGATAACCAAGTACCGAAACGGCAGCACCTACACCCCGCTCTTCGCTACTCAATAAATCGGCTTTATAAGCATCAAAGACGATATCCTGTGATGCAGAACAGAAAGCGACGGTTACCGCCAGTGTGGCTAGCCACCATAAATGTTGAGATGGCTGGAGAAAGCCCATTGCCGCGATACTGGCTATAAGTAATAACTGTGTAACAAGTAGCCAACCACGGCGACGTCCAAGAAAAGGGGGGATAAAGCGGTCCATAAAAGGGGACCAAAGAAATTTGAAAACATACGCTTGGCCGACAAGTGAAAAGAAGCCAATTGTTTTAAGATCAATGTCTTCAACGGTCATCCATGCTTGCAGGGTGCTGGCAGTCAGTGCGAGCGGTAAACCAGAAACAAAGCCGAGTAAAAGCAGGATTCGTGAGTTATGTTGGGTAAAAACGGTGAGATAACGATAAGACATGAGCCTCCCAAGACCCTGCCCTTGGCGGGCAGAGTAAATAATTAATCCTTTAATTAGCGAGCATTTTGTTTGATGAAATTGCTGATGGAAGGATCTTGAGCCATATCTGCTATGACTTCTGATAATACAGTATTAACTGCATCAGCAATTTTTTCATTAGTTGCGCCTAAAGGACCTTGTACATTATAGCTAGTGCGATAATTCTTAACTTGTTTACTGCCATTTTGCGCTGTGCTAATGATGGAAATATCGGCTTTTGTTGAAATATTATGGCGCAGGCTACCTTCTTTAACGTCTGCATATAAATTGTTCACAATAATTTGTAGATTGGCATTGGCCGGAGAGCCAATCATATAACCACGAGCGGTCATCTGTTTTTCCAGGATTTCCTGGAGTAGAAAGCGCAGATCACGGGATGGTTTCAGTATTTCCAGCTTTGCATTGCGGTTAACTTGAGCAAGTGTCTGAGACTGACGATTGTCGGCACCGCTGATACTGATGGTAATCGCACCCATCGTTGGGTCTGCTGTTGGCAATGTAATTTTAGGTTCGATGGTCAGGGTATTGCTGGGAGCTGCACAGCCTGCAAGAAGAAAAAGTGCAATGAGTGGGAATAAGATTCTTTTCAACATGTTAATTTTCTCATCAGTGATAAGGATATCCAGTAATACTTATCAATAGCATAAATTACGTCAATAATAGCACTGCCTTTTGATCATGGCATATCTCTGATGGGGTAAACGCATATAAAAACCTTATGATGTGAGATTCGATTAAAAGATATTTTAATGCGTTGATGCTATAACTTATGGAGAATAGACTAAAATTATTAGTATGGTTGGCAGTATGACTACTGTGTGGTTAAGGGGAATGATATGGTGTATCAGGATATAGAAGAGAAATTACAGGTTGCATTTAATCCCTCATATCTTGAGGTCATTGATGAAAGTTATCGTCACAATGTACCCATAGGTTCTGAAAGCCATTTTAAAGTCGTAATCATCAGCAATAAATTTGCTGGTGAACGTATGCTAAATCGCCATCGTTCTGTTTACAGCGTATTATCGGCAGAATTGTCCGCAGGTGTTCATGCTTTGGCGTTGCATACCTATACAGAAAAAGAGTGGAATGAATTACAGGATACTGTTTTAGCGTCACCGGCATGTCGTGGGGGTAATATTGTTGCCTGAAATCTGCTGATCGATGCTTAATTTGGGGCGTTTTCTTACACAACTGAATAAATCCAGTGAACGGTCTTCGGGCCGTTTTTACGTTTTATACCCATCATCTTTCAAGTTGCCTCTTTGTTGGCTGCACTCGCTCATCCCGGTCACATCGTTATCTATGCTCCCGGGGATTTGCTCCCTTGCCGTCGCGATCCATCTTGAAATCCATAGGGTATATATATGATACATTTTGGATGCAAATTTAGCCGTTGAATAGTCGTTATCCTGTGAAGTTGATGAATAGTTCGGGCTTTTTTCAGCAATTCTCGACTCACACCCTCTGCATCGCTATAATGTCGCGTCTAATTTTTAGAATGGTTTCGGGACGCTTCTGACATCAGGGATTCTCGGTTTTTAAATGCGACCGCCCCGGTTCGTAGAGAGTGTTGCGATTGGTACATAAAATATGTGCTGGTTGTATGGTCTCTGGAGTTGACCGAGCACTATGATTTTTTTGAGGTAAAAAGATGCAAGTTTCTGTTGAAACCACTCAAGGCCTTGGGCGTCGTGTGACAATCACCGTTCCTGCTGCCGATGTTGAGAAAGCAGTTAGTAGTGAGTTGGTCAATGTAGCAAAAAAAGTTCGTATCGATGGTTTCCGTAAAGGCAAAGTGCCTATGAACGTTGTTAAACAACGTTACGGTGCTTCTGTCATTCAGGATGTTCTGAGTGATCTGATGCAACGTAACTTTATTAATGCAATCATCGAACAAAAAATTAATCCAGCAGGTGCGCCAAGTTATGCACCAGAACAATTCAAAAATGGTGAAGATTTTACTTACTCTGTAGAGTTTGAAGTTTATCCAGAAATTGAATTGAAAGATCTGGAATCTATTGAAGTTGAAAAGCCCGTTGTTGAAGTAAAAGACGAAGATGTTGATGCAATGCTGGAAACATTGCGTAAGCAGCAGGTTAATTGGAAAGAAACTGAAGAAGCTGTTAGTGCAGAAGATCGTGTGACTGTTGACTTCAATGGTTCTATCGATGGTGAAGAGTTTGAAGGCGGTAAGGCTTCTGATTTTGTTCTGGCTATGGGGCAGGGTCGTATGATCCCAGGTTTTGAAGAGGGTATCATTAGCCATAAAGCTGGGGAAGAATTTACCATTGATGTGAATTTCCCAGAAGATTATCACGCTGAAAATCTGAAAGGTAAAGCTGCTAAGTTTGCAATCACGTTGAAAAAAGTGGAACAGCGTGAGCTGCCAGAGTTTAATGAAGAATTCATCAAACGTTTCGGTATTGCTGATGGCACTGTTGATGGTCTGCGTGCAGAAGTACGTAAAAATATGGAACGTGAACTGAAAAATGCAGTTCGTAACCGTATTAAATCTCAGGTTATCGAGGGATTAGTTAAAGTTAACGAAATCGAAGTTCCTGCTGCTGTTGTTGATAGCGAAATTGATGTTCTGCGCCGTCAATCTGCTCAGCGTTTCGGCGGCAATGAAAAACAAGCTTTGGAACTGCCTCGTGAACTGTTTGAAGAACAGGCTAAGCGTCGCGTTGTTGTTGGTTTGTTATTAGGCGAAGTTATCAGTAGTAATGAATTGAAAGCTGATGAAGAACGTGTTAAAGCATTAATTGAGGAAATGGCTTCTGCCTATGAAGCTCCTCAAGAAGTGATCGAATTCTATGGTAAAAACCAAGAATTGATGAATAATGTTCGTAATGTTGCTTTAGAAGAACAAGCTGTTGAAGTTCTTCTGGGTAAAGCAAAAGTTTCTGAAAAAGAAACAACTTTCAATGAGTTAATGAATCAGAATCAAATGGCATAAGCTTTAGTTTTGTCATGAGATAATGAATTTATCATCTCAGTGGAATGAACCCGCAGATTAACCTGCGGGTTTTTTTATAAATAAGAGGCAAGATTTTTCTTGAAAAAAGTGGGTTTACCCTCAGATCCTTTTTAATATTATGTATATGATTGCAAAATTTTTCAGGGGGATTCCCCCTTGATTGGCTAACTTTGAATCATGGTCATCATCGCTTATCTCAAGTAGAATTGGTTATGAATGGCACCAACATGAATTCTATTAGGAGACGAAAATGTCATATAGCGACAAGCGGGATCAATATGCGCCTCACATGGCTTTGGTGCCGATGGTAGTTGAACAGACTGCTCGTGGAGAACGTTCATACGATATCTATTCTCGCTTATTAAAAGAGCGTATTATTTTCCTGACCGGTCAGGTTGAAGATCACATGGCAAATCTGGTTGCAGCTCAGATGTTGTTTCTTGAAGCAGAGAATCCGGAAAAAGATATTTTCTTATATATCAATTCACCAGGTGGTGTGATTACTGCGGGAATGTCCATCTATGATACGATGCAGTTTATTAAACCGGATGTCAGTACTATTTGTATGGGGCAGGCATGTTCAATGGGAGCATTCTTGTTGACTGCTGGGGCAAAGGGAAAACGTATCTGTTTGCCAAATTCCCGGGTTATGATTCATCAGCCATTAGGTGGTTTCCAGGGGCAAGCTACAGATATTGAAATTCACGCTCAGGAAATACTGAAAGTGAAATCGCGTATGAATGAGTTGATGGCAAAACATACGGGAAGACCTATTGAAGAGATCGCGAAAGATACAGAACGTGATCGTTTCTTGTCAGCAGACGAAGCCGTAGAATATGGATTGGTTGATAAGATTTTCACCCATCGCGATTAATTTATTATTCCCAGAAGCTATAATATAAACATTCGGCTTACCACTTGGTAAGGCTATGACGTTCGGGGTAATAGCAGAAGTTTCCTGCTTTGCCAGACGAATCTGGGTGAGCAGTTGATAAAGTGAGGTTGTGACTGATGACAGATAAGCGCAAAGACGGTTCAGGAAAGCTGCTGTATTGCTCTTTCTGCGGGAAAAGCCAACATGAAGTGAGAAAATTGATTGCTGGCCCGTCAGTGTATATCTGCGATGAATGTGTGGATTTATGTAACGACATCATTCGCGAAGAAATTAAAGAGCTTGTACCACATCGTGAGCGTAATGCATTACCAACGCCTCATGAAATTCGTCAGCATTTGGATGATTATGTAATTGGTCAGGAAACGGCGAAAAAAGTGTTGGCGGTTGCTGTTTATAACCATTACAAGCGGTTACGTAATGGCGATACCAGTAACGGTGTTGAATTAGGTAAAAGTAATATCCTGCTGATTGGGCCGACAGGGAGTGGTAAAACACTATTGGCTGAAACATTGGCCCGTTATCTTGATGTTCCTTTTACTATGGCAGATGCGACTACGCTGACTGAAGCGGGATATGTGGGAGAAGACGTAGAAAACATTATTCAGAAATTACTGCAAAAATGTGACTACGATGTGCAAAAAGCTCAGCGCGGTATTGTTTACATTGATGAAATTGACAAGATTTCACGTAAATCTGATAACCCGTCAATTACTCGGGATGTTTCAGGTGAGGGCGTACAGCAAGCGCTGCTGAAACTGATTGAAGGTACAATTGCGGCGGTTCCCCCTCAGGGGGGGCGTAAACATCCACAACAGGAGTTTTTGCAGGTAGATACCTCTAAGATCTTGTTTATTTGTGGCGGTGCGTTTGCAGGTCTGGATAAAGTGATTGGTCAGCGTCTAAATACCAGTACAGGTATTGGGTTTGGTGCGAAAGTCAAAGGTGAGTCAGAAAAAGCGACTGAAGGCGAATTGCTTGCACAGGCTGAGCCAGAAGATCTCATCAAATTTGGTCTTATCCCTGAATTTATTGGGCGGTTACCTGTTGTTGCCACGCTCAGTGAATTGAGTGAGGATGCGTTGATCCAGATTTTGAAAGAGCCTAAGAATGCGTTGACCAAGCAGTATCAAGCACTGTTTAACCTTGAAGGTGTTGATCTGGAATTCAGAAGTGAAGCCCTGACAGCTATTGCTAAGAAAGCAATGGTTCGTAAGACTGGTGCCCGCGGCCTGCGTTCTATCGTTGAAGGCGCATTGTTGGACACTATGTATGATCTGCCATCAATGGAAAACGTTGGGAAAGTTGTTGTAGATGAATCGGTTGTCAATGGTCAATCTGCGCCTTTACTGATTTACAGCAAACCGGATGCCCAGGTTTCTGGTGAATAATTGAGTCTAGGATAGGGAATTCACTAAACGAGATATTATTGAATAAAATGAGGGGACTACCCTCATTTTATTTTTATTAAAGTATCATACTATTGAATGTCAAATTCCTGTCCCCATATATTTTATATTCTATGGAGTGAAACTCGTGAGAACCGCGTTTCACGAGATTCCCTAAAAACTGGCGAAAGCTAAACGAAGAGAGAGCTCTATGAATCTTGAGCGTTCCGAACGCATAGAAATCCCTGTATTGCCTCTGCGCGATGTGGTGGTTTACCCGCATATGGTGATCCCATTGTTTGTAGGGCGTGAGAAGTCTATTCACTGCCTAGAAGTAGCAATGGATCATGACAAACAAATCATGTTGGTTGCGCAAAAAGAAGCTTCGACTGATGAGCCAGGGGTTAATGACCTTTTCTCCGTTGGTACAGTAGCTTCTATTTTACAAATGTTAAAATTGCCTGACGGCACCGTAAAAGTGCTTGTTGAAGGGTTGAAACGTGCCCGCATTACAACTCTGACTGACAATGGCGAACATTTTTCTGCTCATGCTGAGTATCTTGACTCACCGATCATTGATGAACGTGAGCAGGAAGTTATGATCAGGACAGCTATTAATCAGTTTGAAGGCTACATTAAGCTAAATAAGAAAATCCCGCCAGAGGTTTTGACTTCGCTACACAGTGTTGAAGATGCAGCTAAATTAGCTGATACAATTGCTGCGCATATGCCATTGAAGCTCAGTGATAAACAGACTGTTTTGGAAATGTCTGATGTCGTTGAGCGTCTTGAATATCTGATGGCAATGATGGAATCAGAAATTGATTTGTTACAGGTAGAAAAGCGCATCCGTAACCGCGTGAAAAAACAAATGGAAAAAAGCCAGCGCGAGTACTACCTGAATGAGCAGATGAAAGCGATTCAAAAAGAACTGGGTGAAATGGATGATGCGCCTGATGAGTATGAAACCCTGAAGCGCAAAATTGAAGCGGCAAAAATGCCCAAAGAAGCTCGTGAAAAAGCCGAAGCTGAATTGCAAAAACTGAAAATGATGTCTCCTATGTCGGCGGAAGCGACGGTTGTCCGTAGCTACATCGATTGGATGGTGCAGGTTCCGTGGGTTGCTCGCAGTAAAGTTAAAAAAGATTTAGTTAAAGCTCAGGAAACTCTGGATACCGACCATTATGGTTTAGAGCGTGTGAAAGAGCGTATCCTTGAGTATCTAGCAGTACAAAGCCGAATTAGCAAAATTAAAGGACCGATTTTATGTCTGGTTGGTCCTCCTGGGGTGGGTAAAACCTCTTTAGGTCAGTCTATTGCACGAGCGACCGGGCGGAAATATGTGCGTATGGCATTGGGTGGGGTCCGTGATGAAGCGGAAATTCGTGGTCATCGCCGTACCTATATTGGCTCTATGCCGGGCAAATTGATTCAAAAAATGTCCAAAGTTGGAGTGAAAAATCCCCTATTCCTACTGGACGAGATTGATAAGATGTCGTCCGATATGCGTGGTGATCCAGCTTCTGCCTTATTGGAAGTTTTGGACCCAGAACAGAACGTGGCATTTAACGATCATTATCTGGAAGTCGATTACGATCTGTCAGATGTCATGTTTGTTGCAACATCCAATTCTATGAATATTCCAGCACCATTGTTGGATCGCATGGAGATTATTCGTCTTTCCGGTTATACCGAAGATGAAAAGTTAAATATTGCCAAGCGTCATTTGCTGCCTAAGCAGATTGAACGTAATGCTCTGAAAAGAAATGAATTAATTATTGATGACAGTGCTATTATTGGCATTATCCGTTATTATACTCGTGAAGCCGGAGTGCGTAGTTTAGAGAGAGAAATTTCTAAGTTGTGCCGTAAGACGGTGAAGACATTGTTAATGGATAAAAATTTAAAACATATTGAAATCAATGCAGATAACTTGAAAGATTATTTGGGTGTTCAACGTGTGGATTATGGCCGTGCAGATACAGAAAACCGTATTGGTCAGGTCACAGGGCTTGCATGGACTGAGGTTGGTGGTGATTTACTGACCATTGAAACCGCGTGTGTTCCAGGGAAAGGTAAACTAACCTATACCGGCTCACTCGGTGAGGTTATGCAGGAATCCATTCAGGCAGCATTAACAGTTGTTCGTGCTCGTGCTGATAAGTTGGGTATCAACTCTGATTTCTATGAGAAACGGGATATTCATGTCCATGTTCCGGAAGGTGCGACGCCAAAAGATGGCCCAAGTGCGGGTATCGCCATGTGTACAGCATTAGTCTCCTGTCTGACCGGTAATCCAGTTCGGGCGGATGTTGCTATGACGGGTGAAATCACGTTGCGTGGTTTAGTTCTGCCAATCGGTGGCTTGAAAGAGAAACTATTAGCTGCCCATCGAGGTGGAATTAAAACAGTCTTAATTCCGGAAGAGAATAAACGTGATCTGGAAGAAATTCCCCAGAACATTGTTGCAGATCTACAGATCCATCCAGTTAAACGTATTGAAGATGTTTTGTCTATTACATTGCAGAACCCTGCGTTTGGCGCAGAATTAGTGTCAGTCAAGTAATACAAAAATAGTGAACTTTTTCAATAAGTATGAATGAAATATAGGCTGGTAAGTGAATTCAGGCTTACCAGCTTTTTTATATTATTAACTTGGATAAACTGCTTAATAAATATTTTGTTGTCTTATGATTTCTTGCCAATATCGGAAAGGATTGATATAACGGCACTGCTATCGGGTTATCCGTTGGGATTCTGATGCGGTAGTAAAAACTATATGGGGATGATAAGAGTGAATAAATCACAACTGATCGACAAAATTGCTGCTGACTCTAATATTTCTAAAGTAGCTGCGGGGCGTGTAGTAGATGCATTCATTTCTTCTGTAACGGGTGCATTGAAGGATGGTGATGATGTTGCTCTGGTGGGATTCGGTACTTTTGCTGTTCGTGAACGTTCTGCACGTACAGGCCGTAACCCTCAAACAGGAAAAGAGCTCAAAATTGCTGCGGCTAAAGTACCTGCTTTCCGTCCAGGTAAAGGTTTGAAAGACGCTGTTAATGGGTGACACAAACCAAATATTGTTTATCAGTTCTTGTTATATACCCTATGGATTTCAAGATGGATCGCGACGGCAAGGGAGCGAATCCCCGGGAGCATAGCGAACTATGTGACTGGGGTGAGTGAGTGCAGCCAACAAAGAGGCAACTTGAAAGATGACGGGTATATTGGCAAACAATAGACTGACGAGATAGGTTTGGTAAGTTAAAATAGAAGCGCATCAATTGATTGGTGCGCTTTTTTTCTCTTAGCGCTTGAATTAGCGTAATATGGTATTTTCAATTTCACCAAAGCGGAGTTTTGCCTCTTTATGATGGACAACCTACGCACGGCGGCAAACAGTCCTGTGCTTAAAATCGTGCTGGCTCTCATTATCCTGTCTTTTGTTTTGACGGGAGTTGGGGGTTACCTGACAAGTGGAGCTGGTAGTTATGCTGCCGAAGTGAATGGTCAGACTATCAGTCGTGTTGAATTGGAGAGGGTGTTTCAGCAAGAGAGAGACACCTTGAAAGATCAATTGGGAGATAAATTCTCTGTGTTGGCAAGTGACGAACAAAGCATGAAGCAGATTCGTAATCAGGCTTTGGAGCGTCTAATTAATAATGTATTAATTGAACAATATTCCCGTGAATTAGGTTTATCTGCCAGTGATGAGCAAGTTAAGGATTTTATCCGAAATACTTCTTACTTTCAGATAAATGGTAAATTTGATAACAACAAATATCTGGAGTTGCTCAACCGTTCCAATATGAGTCCGGATCTTTTTGCTGAACAAACACGTCAGAATTTAGTTAATCAACAATTAATTATGGCTTTTTCTGGTAGTGAAATAGCTTTGCCGAGTGAAGTGAAACTCAATGCTGAATTGTTTTTGCAACAGAGAACCGCCCGTTTGGCTACACTGGAGCTGAAGAAAATTCAGGCGCAGCAGGAAGTAACAGATAAAGATTTGCAAGATTACTATAATCTGAATAAGAGCAGCTTTATTGCTCCTGAGGAAGTGAAAGTCAGCTATATCAAAATGGATGCTGTAGATGAAATGAATAAGGTTTCGGCTACGTCTGCTGACATTGATGCTTACTATGAGCACAACTTAAAACGCTATACACAACCAGAGCAGAAAAAGTACAGTTTAATTCAGCTTGCAACTGAAGCTGAGGCTAAAACAGTAGTTGATGAGCTAAATAAAGGTGCTGATTTTGGTAAATTGGCGGCTGAAAAGTCCACCGATAAATTTTCAGCGAAAAATCATGGTGATATCGGTTGGATGGAAGAAGATGCTCTTCCTGAAGAGTTGAGACAAGCTAATTTAAAAGAGAAAGGCCAAATTTCTTCTTTGGTTAAGGTTCTTAATGGCTTTGTTATTTTCCATTTGGATGAGATTAAACCTCAAATAATTAAACCCTTATCTGAAGTTCGCTCTGAAATTGAAAAAACGGTTAAGCAGGAAAAAGCAGTAGATGCTTTCTATGCTCTGCAACAGAAAGTCAGTGATGCTGCTACCAGCGATAATGAATCTTTAGCTGCTGCTGAGGAAATTTCAGGTATTAAGGTTGTGACGACTGATTGGTTTGATCGTAATCATGTGCCGGCAGAGATTAACTTTAGTTCTGTTATTCATGCCATTTTTGAAGGCAATCTTGTTGATGGGCAGGGGCCAACAGGAACTAACTCTGATGTTATCTCCGTTGAAGGTGATCGTGCATTTGTTCTGCGTGTAGACAATTATAAACCAGAAACAGTACAACCCTTCGAAAAAGTTAAAGAACAGGTTACTGAACTGGTTAAACGTCAGAAAGCTGAAAAACAACTTCAAGTCGAAAGCGATAAGTTACTGGCCGCCTTAAAGGAAGGTAAAGGTGAGCAAGCCTTGAAAAATGCAGGTATTCAGTTTGGTGAACCCCAGGTTATTCAGCGTACATCTCAAGATAATATGTTAGTTAATGCAGTGTTCGCGTTACCACAGCCAAAAGAAGGTCAGGCAGAATATGGTTTGACGAAAAATAGTTTGGATGACGTTGTGCTGATTCAACTGGATAAAGTGACTCCAGGTGTTGTATCGGAGGAACAAATTAAAAACATGACGGGTGTTTACCAGAGTGAAATGGGTAACGCTATGCTGGAATCTTTGCTGATAAGTCTGCGTGAAAAAGCCAAAATTAAGTTAGGTCATATCGAATAAAAATTTGCGGAGAGTATCGCAAATATCTTTGTAATTATCTTGTCAATAAAGGCCGCTTTCGCGGCCTTTCGCATATCTGATCTTCGTCCATTGTGCTCAAATTTATCTGTGGCAATCTTTTTCTCGCTAATAAAACATGGAGGAATTCATATATGAAAAAATCGGGAATTTTATCTGTTCTGGTTGCTGGCTTGCTTTATGCGTGTGGCGGACAATTTGCGATTGCCGCCGAACAAGTAAAAGACAAAGTAGCTAAAACAGTCAGTATTACTAGCCATTCTTCATCAGAAAAGCAGCTACAGCAGCAGGAAGCTTTGAAAGTAGAGGAAAAAGGAAAGGTGAATATTAATACTGCAAGTGCAGAAGAGTTAGCAAAAGCACTGAATGGTATTGGAGTAAAAAAAGCACAGGGGATTGTTGAATATCGGGAAAAACATGGTGCATTTACTACGGTGGAACAATTACAAGAGGTTCAGGGAATAGGGCCAGTTTTCGTTGAACGAAACAGAAATAAGTTAAGCTACTAGTATATATTTCCCTCATCCTTATTCATGATTTATTTTGTGAATGAGGATGTTGTGATCAAGGTTGCAAATAAATCACTTTAATTAGTATGAATTTTTTGTTTTGCTATTGTGAAATCAGCTTGATCAGACGAGTGACATTAACATTAAGGCAATATTATGAGTTCAGTTATAAAAGTTCATGGTTATCATATAGATTTATTTCAACATGTGAACAATGCTCGCTACTTGGAATTTCTAGAAAGTGCTCGATGGGAGTGGCTGCATAAACACTCTGTAGTGGAATGGATACAGAAAAACAATGTTGGGTTTGCAGTGGTTAATATTAATATTAATTATCGCAGTTCAGCGGTTCTTGGTGATGAATTAGAGGTGGATTGCCGGTTGACGGAGCTGAGAAACAGGAGTGGCGTATTTTCTCAAGAAATTATACGCAAGAGGAATAATCAACTCATTGCAGATGCTAAAACTACGTTTGTCTGGATTGATAGGAAAACACAAAGAGCTTTGTCTATTGAAGGTGAATTACGTGAAATAATGGGAGTTTTGGTGCAAACAGGACAATGAGAGGAAAAAGCTCTCATTGCCATTTGGATTAAACTAAATGTGTTTTTGCTTTCATTTCAGTCATAATTTTCTCAGGCGCATTGAGATATTGTTCTAATCCGTTAGCTCTGAGATGACAAGCTGCACATGTACCACACCCATTACCTTGAATACCGTTGTAGCAAGTCAATGTCTGACTACGAATAAAGTCTAAATGCTGGTAGTAGTCGGACAATGCCCAAGTTTCAGCTTTGTTGAGCCACATCAATGGCGTCTCAAAGCGGATATTACGGGCAATGCCAAGGCTTACTGCTTTATTCAGTGCCTTGACAAATTCATCACGGCAATCAGGGTAGCCGGAAAAATCAGTTTCGCATACGCCGGTAATGACTGCTTCGGCTTCAACTTGGTAAGCATATATAGCAGCCAGCGTCAGGAATAAGATATTACGGCCAGGGACAAATGTACTGGGTATGGCACTTTTTTCACTTTCATTGTAATCGGGAACAGGAATATTATCACGAGTCAGACTGCTGAGAGCCAATTCGTTAAGTAATGTGACATCCAGTACTTTATGTGCGACAGCACCAAGAGAATGACTGATATTACGTGCAACATCAATTTCGGCACGATGGCGTTGACCATAATCAAAAGTGACACAATGTACTTCATCATATTGATTAATTGCCTGAATCAGGCAGGTAGTGGAATCTTGCCCCCCACTGAATACAACAACAGCTCGTCTCATTGTAACATCCTCATTGGAATAAAATGGTTATGTTACTTATAACTACAGAAATTGGGTAGTTGTTTGAGATAAGGTGAGATATCGCCGATGTTATTTTTTACCCAATCTGGATTGTAATAAGTATCGAGATAACGTTCACCACTGTCGCACAGTAAAGTTACTATTGCACCTTGTTCTCCACGCTCATGCATTTGGTTAGCAAGCAGAAGAGCTCCCCAGACATTAGTCCCCGTAGATGCGCCAACTTTTCTGCCTAGTAATTTTTCCAACCAGTAAATTGTTGCAATGCTGGCGCAATCGGGTATTTGGATCATGTCATCAATGACTGAGGGAATAAAAGAAGGCTCTGCTCTAGGGCGGCCAATACCCTCAATCTTGCTGCTATAATTGCCACGAATATCACAGCAATTTTGACGGTAATAGTCATAAAATATAGAGTTTTCTGGATCGACAACAATCAGTTTAGTGTTATGCCCTTGGTAACGGATATAGCGTCCTAAAGTTGCAGAAGTTCCCCCAGTACCAGCGCTCATAACAATATAATCTGGCTCAGGAAATGGTTCCATTTGCATCTGGCGAAAAATACTTTCAGCAATATTGTTGTTACCTCGCCAGTCTGTTGCTCGTTCGGCGTAGGTAAATTGATCCATATAATGACCATTTAGTTCTTTCGCTAGTCGTTCTGACTCGTCATATATTTGTGCTGAATGGTTAACAAAATGGCATTTACCCCCATAAAATTCAATTTCCTGAATTTTACGTTTCGCAGTGTATGAGGGCATAACAGCAATAAAAGGTAGCCCAAGCAGGCGGGCAAAATAGGCTTCGGATACAGCAGAGCTACCCGATGAGGATTCAATAACCGGGGTACCTTCCTTTATCCAACCATTACTAAGTGCGTAAAGGAATAAAGAACGAGCAAGCCTATGTTTCAGACTGCCGGTTGGATGGGTGCTTTCATCTTTTAGATATAAATGGATGCCTGGAAAAACTGGCAAATTAAGGCGGATAAGATGAGTGTCAGAGCTGCGTTGATGGTCTGCTTGAATCTCTCTGATTGCCTTGGTGGTCCAACTGTGTGACATTAATTATTAACTCTATAATTTAAAAGTAATTGGCAGCGGGTAGATTAACTTGATACTGGGAGAAATAGATTGTTATTTTTCTTAATATATGGTTTCTTTGTAGGAAAATTTTCTATAAGAGGTAGCTATGTTGGATAAAACAGACCGCAAGTTGCTTAAGTTACTACAGAAAGATTGTAGCCTGTCTCTGAATGCATTGGCGGAAGCTGTTAATCTTACCTCTACTCCTTGTTGGAAACGGTTAAAACGACTTGAAGATGAAGGCTATATCGTTGGCAAAGTTGCTTTGCTTGATAGCGAAAAATTAGGATTAGGGCTGACAGTGATTGTTATGATCAGAACTCAGCAGCATAGCAGTGGTTGGTATGAGCAATTTGTTGCATTTATAAAGCAAATGCCAGAAGTCTTGGCTTTTTATCGTATGGCTGGTGAGTGTGATTATTTAATGCACGTAGAAGTTGTGGATATGAAAAGTTATGATCTTTTCTACAAGCGTATGGTTAATGGTATTCCCGGGTTGATTGATGTGACATCGAGTTTTGCAATGGAAAAAATCAAATACACTACAGCATTACCGATACCAGATTAACCAATTATTAATTCATTGCGTTAGATCAATTATTCTGAGTGTCGTTCAACATTTTTACTATCTATTTCATTTCGGGATATACACGTGTGAGATTGTTTTCTCAATTAAGTTGGTATTTCTGTAGCGAGTGGCGTCGCTATCTTGGGGCAGTGACTCTGCTTATTATTATTTCTATTCTACTACTCATTCCTCCCTATCTGGTGGGTGTAATCGTTGATGGGATCAGCACTGCGTCTATGTCGTTTTACCAATTGATGGTGTGGGCGGGTGTTATACTGGTTATCGCATTGATTGTCTATATCTTGCGTTATATATGGCGTTTATGGTTGTTTGGGGCGTCATATCAATTAGCAGTGAAATTGCGGAATAATTTTTACCAGCAACTTAGCCGACAAAGCCCTGAATTTTATTTGCGTCACCGCACGGGAGATTTAATGGCTCGTGCGACTAATGATGTGGATCGGGTAGTATTTGCGGCCGGTGAAGGCGTGCTTACGTTAGTTGATTCACTAGTTATGGGTTGTGCAGTGCTGATTATGATGAGTATACAAATTAGTTGGCAATTAACTTTACTGTCTCTGTTACCTATGCCGATCATGGCAATCATTATTAAACGATATGGTGATCAACTTCATCGACGCTTTAAATCTGCACAAGGGGCATTTTCTGCTCTTAATAACCAGGCTCAGGAGAGTCTGACCAGTATTCGTATGATTAAGGCGTTCGGCCTTGAAGATTTGCAATCAAATCAGTTTGAACAAGTTGCAGTGGAAGCCGGTCGTAAGAATATGTATGTTGCCAGGGTGGATGCTCGATTTGATCCGACAATTTTTATTGCCATCGGTATGTCAAACTTACTAGCTATCGGTGGTGGTAGTTGGATGGTGTTGAATGGTGTTTTAACACTTGGTGAGCTTACCAGTTTTGTGATGTACCTTGGCTTAATGATTTGGCCAATGTTAGCGCTGGCATGGATGTTTAATATCGTTGAACGGGGAAGTGCCGCTTATAGTCGTATCCGTAGTTTGTTACAAGAGCCCCCGGTCATTGAGGATGGTATTGGTCATTTATTGCCTGAACGCGGTATTCTGGATGTGAATATCAAAGCGTTTAATTATCCGCAAAGTAATAAAACTGTTCTCAGTCAAATTAATTTCCAGTTATTACCTGGACAGTTATTAGGGATCTGTGGCCCAACTGGTTCAGGTAAGAGCACACTACTTGCGCTGATACAGAGACAATTTGATGTGACTGATGGAGAAATTCTTTTCCAGTCGCTCAAAATTGCGGATATTAAGTTAGATGAATGGCGGGCACGATTTGCTGTTGTCAATCAAACCCCCTTTTTATTTTCAGATACTGTTGCCAGTAATATCGCTTTGGGACGTACTGATGCAACACAGGAACAGATTGAAGAAGTTGCCCGCCTTGCCAATGTTCATGAAGATATTCTTCGTTTGCCTGAGGGGTATCAGACAGAAGTCGGCGAGCGAGGGGTAATGCTTTCTGGTGGGCAGAAGCAGCGTATTTCCATTGCAAGAGCATTACTTTTAGATGCAGAGATTTTGATTCTGGATGATGCTTTATCTGCGGTTGATGGGCAAACTGAACACAATATTTTACAAAACCTCAGTCAGTGGAGGCAACAACGGACGGTTATTATTAGTGCTCACCGCCTGTCTGCATTAACTGATGCTGATAATATTCTGGTGATGCAGCAAGGTTCTGTTATACATCAGGGACGGCATCAGCAACTGGCGGAGCAGCCAGGATGGTATCGTGATATGTATTATTATCAGCAACTTGAAGCAGCATTGGATGATGAGGAAACAGTAGAGGGAGATAAAGATGACTAAAGTTAGTCAATTGTGGCCGTCTCTGAAACGTCTGCTAGTTTATGGCAAGAATTATCGTAAGCCGTTGGGGCTAGCTGTACTCATGTTATGGGGGGCTGCAATTGCGGAAGTCAGTGGTCCAGTTCTCATTAGTTACTTTATCGATAATATGGTTGCAACGGGTAATATGCCTGCCAGGGTGGTTATCGGGTTGGCGGTAACTTTTATTATTCTGCAACTGATTACGGCTGTATTACATTATTTTCAGGCTTTATTGTTCAATCAAGTGTCAGTTGATGTGGTTCAGCAGCTTCGTACTGATGTGATGAATGCAGCATTGCGTCAGCCTCTGAGTGCTTTTGATAATCAACCGGTAGGGCAGTTGATTTCCCGTGTAACGAATGATACTGAAGTCATTAAAGATCTTTATGTCAATGTAGTTCCTACGGTATTTCGCAGCATGGCATTGATTGGTGCGATGCTGATTGCTATGTTTATATTGGAATGGCGCATGGCATTGATTGCAATTCTTATTTTTCCTGTCGTATTGATTGTTATGGCGATATATCAGCATTTTAGTACACCAATTGTCCGTCGGGTACGTAGTTATTTGGCTGATATTAATGATGAGTTTAACGAAGTCATTAATGGAATGAGTGTTGTTCAGCAGTTCCGGCAGCAGGCGCGTTTTGGTGAACGTATGTTATCAACCAGTCGGACTCATTATCAGGCGAGAATGCAAGCGTTGAGATTAGATGGGCTTTTGTTACGCCCATTACTGAGTTTGCTATCTGCTATGGTATTGTGCGGTCTTATCGTGTTGTTTGGAATTAGTGGGCCAGGGGCGATTGGTGTCGGGGTATTGTATGCTTTTATTAATTATTTGGGGCGGTTGAATGAACCACTGATTGAATTGACATCTCAGCAATCGATTCTGCAACAAGCTGTCGTTTCTGGTGAAAGAATATTTGAGTTAATGGATAGCCCTCAACAAGGTTATGGCATGGATAGTCAGCCACTGTCCAGTGGTCGAATTGATATAGAAAATGTCAGTTTTTCCTACAGGCATGGAAAAATAATTTTGCAAGATATTAATTTACAGGTTCCGGCTCATGGTTTTGTTGCTTTGGTTGGTCATACTGGCAGTGGTAAAAGTACGCTGGCAAATTTGCTGATGGGGTATTACCCGTGGCAGAAAGGGGAAATTTATCTTGATAGTCGGCCTGTATCATCTCTGTCTCATTCGGTATTACGCAATGGTGTGGCAATAGTTCAGCAGGACCCGGTTGTTCTTGTGGGCTCTTTCTTTGACAATATTACGCTTGGTCGGAATATTTCAGAAGAGAAGGTTTGGCAAGTACTGGAAACTGTTCAATTAGCTGGGTTAGTACGTACATTGCCTGATGGACTTCATACTATCTTGGGAGAGCAGGGTAATACGTTGGCAGCCGGTCAAAAACAATTGCTTGCTATGGCGAGAGTGTTAGTGCAAACGCCACAAATTTTGATCCTTGATGAAGCGACTGCAAATATTGATTCTGGTACGGAACAGGCGGTACAACAGGCTTTGAGATTGATTCGTCAACAAACAACATTGATCGTGATTGCTCATCGTTTGTCTACTATTGTGGAGGCTGATACTATTCTGGTGCTGCATCGTGGTGCAGTTGTTGAACAGGGATGCCATCAACAATTATTTGTGAGTCGTGGACGTTACTATCAGATGTATCAGTTGCAACAAGTAGGTGAGACATTAAATGAATGTGGCACAATCGCTGAGAAAGAGGTGCTAATTTAATCAAGCTTGCACTGATTCGGTGCACTCACGGGAGAGTATATTCGCTGCTCTCCTCCCTTCTTAATTCTCCATAATTTTTACTCTCTTTATTATTTGATTTTTATATGTTTTTAATTTCTGGCACGCCCTTTGCTATTTCCTTATTGAAAACATAATAGCCGGATGGAAGGGGGATGTATGAAGCTCATTACGACAATTATAAAACCATTCAAATTGGAGGATATTCGGGAAGTTCTCTCTGGTCTTGGTGTTCAGGGGTTGACCATAACAGAGGTAAAAGGATTTGGGCGTCAGAAAGGACATGCGGAGCTTTATCGTGGAGCGGAATATAGTGTCAATTTTTTACCTAAAATAAAGATAGATATTGCTGTAGCAGATGAATTGGTTGAGGAGGTAATTCATGCTATTCAGCAATCAGCTTTCACTGGAAAAGTTGGCGACGGTAAAATCTTTGTCATCGAATTGCAACAGGCTATTCGTATTAGAACAGGAGAAACTAACGATGCGGCACTGTAACTCACTGATAGAGAAGATAGATATGAAAAGAAAATTCTCTGTGGCTGCCGGTATTGTAGCCAGTTGCTTACCATCATTATCTCAGGCAGCGGAAGGTGTTGTTGATAAAGCTGATAATGCTTTTATGATGATTTGTACAGTCCTTGTTCTGTTTATGACGATTCCAGGAATTGCTCTGTTTTATGGTGGATTGCTACGGAATAAAAATGTTTTATCGTTAATGGCTCAGGTCATGGTGAGCTTTGCTTTAGTATGTGTATTATGGGTGATTTACGGTTACAGCTTGGCTTTTGAGCCAGGGAATGGTTTTTTCGGTGGTGTTAGTCAAGTGATGCTAAAAAATTTGGCATTCACTGACTTAAGTGGCAATTTTTATCAGCTAATTCATGTGGCATTTCAGGGTTCTTTCGCTTGTATCACAGTTGCTTTGATTATTGGTGCGTTAGGGGAGCGTATTCGCTTTCCGGCTTTGTTAGTTTTTAGTGTGCTGTGGTTGACATTTTCTTACCTGCCTATGGCGCATATGGTTTGGGGTGGGGGTGTGCTTTCACAAGATGGAGCATTGGATTTTGCTGGTGGTACGGTTGTTCATATTAATGCTGCTGTAGCTGGATTGGTTGGTGCTTACTTACTGGGAAAACGTACTGGCTTTGGGAAAGAAGCATTTAAACCCCATAACTTGCCGATGGTCTTCACTGGTACTGCTGTGCTCTATATTGGTTGGTTTGGTTTTAATGCTGGTTCTGCTAGTGCTGCTAATGAGATAGCTGCTCTAGCATTTTTAAATACCATTGTGGCGACTGCCGCCGCTATCCTGTCATGGGTTTTTGCAGAATGGTTTTTCCGTAATAAACCGTCTCTTTTAGGGGCATGTTCAGGCTGTATTGCTGGGCTGGTTGGTATTACACCTGCGGCGGGAATGGTTGGTGTTGGTGGTGCATTAATCATTGGTCTGATCGCGGGTTTTACCGGACTTTGGGGGGTGGTGGCCTTAAAACGGTGGTTACGTGTTGACGATGTGTGTGATGTATTCGGCATACACGGCGTATGTGGGATCGTAGGTTGCCTCCTAACAGGGGTTTTTACGGCTAAATCTTTGGGAGGGACAGGCCATGCAGAGGGTATAACCATGTTGGAACAAGTTGGTATTCAGGCTTTTAGTATACTGGTTTGTGTGATTTGGTCAGTCGTTGTTGCCTTTATTGCTTTTAAAATAGCAGATCTGTTGGTAGGGCTGAGGGTTACGGTTGAAATTGAAAGGGAAGGGTTGGATATTAATTCTCACGGAGAGAGTGCTTATAATTAAGTTGTAATATAAAAGGGCAGCAATAAGGCCATAAAATGTAATGCTGGTTTCTTAGTTTGCTGCCTTATTCATTTATCTATTGCGTTTCCTAATCAGACCTTCCTGTACAGTGGAAGCAACAAGTATCCCTTCACGATTATAAATCTGTCCCCGAACAAAACCACGGGCACCGGAAGCTGACGGACTATCTACAGCATATAGCAGCCAGTCGTCTAGTCTAAACGGGCGGTGGAACCACATAGAATGGTCAATTGTTGCTATCTGAATATTTTTCTCAAGGAACCCGACACCATGTGGCTGTAATGCTGTTGGCAGAAAGTTAAAATCGGAGGCATAGCCAAGTAGATATTGATGAATAAAAGGATTATCAGGCATATTGCCGTTACTGCGGAACCAAACATAGCGTATAGGCTCTTCTGGTGGACAATTGAATGGACTGTGATATTTTACGGGTCTCATTTCTAATGGGCAGGGAAAAAGAAGAGTATTCTGCATCTTTTGTGGCAGTAGATGCGACATTTTTTTCACGATTTCATCCTGAGGGATAAGTTCTTCTGGATAGGGTACATCCGGCATTATATTTTGGTGTTCAAAACTTTCTTCGTGACTTTGAAATGAGGCAGTCATATAAAAGATAGGCTTACCATTCTGAATTGCACTAACTCGCCGGGCACTAAAACTTCCTCCATCACGCAAAACCTCAACATCATAGACGATAGGTTTGTGACTGTCACCGGGGCGTAAGAAATAGCTATGGAAAGAGTTGCCCATTCGGTCATCGACAACGGTTTGTTTGGCAGCATACAGTGCCTGACCAATCACTTGTCCTCCGAAAACCTGAGGAAAACCGAGATCTTCGCTTTGCCCTCGGTAAATACCTTCCTCAATTTTTTCCAATTTCATCAAATTTATCAGATTCTGTAATGACTTGCTCATAATATGCCTTTGTTTTCTATTAGGTTATCGAGAGTACAAGGGATGATTATTGTCTCATTAATAGATGATTAATAAATAACTAAATTGTAAATGTTTTAAGTCCTAACAGCAGTGCAATAAAGAATGTGAGATTTATTGGCGTCTTATGTTCAAATTTTTAATCTATAATTCAAATGATTTAGATTTAATGATTTGATACTTCAATTTATTTTAATATTTATATAGATTAGTTAATAATGGAGGAATGTGTATGAAATTATGGCAGTTCCCCGCTGGCGTATTACTAGCGGTTGCTTTGGTTGGGTGTAATGCCAAAGGTGCTGAGGTAGTAGATGCTCAGGTGGGAAAGATTGAAAATCCAATGAAACGGTCTTTTGTTGAAGGTAATATTAATATACTACAGCGTATAGCATTGCCAGCAGATGCTGTTCTGACAGTGGCGTTATCTGATGTATCTTTGGCTGATGCACCTTCAGTTATTCTGTCTCAGAAGGTAGAGCGTTTAGGTGGGAAACAATCACCTTTCCATTTTGTTTTGCCTTATCAGCCAAACAAAATTAAGCCGAATGCACGCATTGTTGTCAGAGCTTCTGTTTCGCTGCATAGCCGCTTGATGTTTGTTACAGATACCGCATATGAAGTGATTAATAATGGGAAGACTAAAGATGTCGAAATTACGTTGAAAGCCGTTAGATAATACATTTCCTTATTGTATTGATTTGCAATGTGCAATAAATCAGCATTCGGGTCTGCCTGTCTTGCTATTTAAGTAGGTATGAATGATAATGGCACCGCTTTAGAGTTAAAGCAACACGTCACAATGGGGGCTCTGTTGGTTCTCCCGCAACGCTAACTTGTTAACTTGGTCAGGTCCGGAAGGAAGCAGCCATAGCAGGGGATGTGTGTGCCGGGATGCCGCTGGCAGAGCCCTCGCCAATTTCATTGGTAACCTAATAAGCCGATAGCACTTTACCGGCTCGGATCACTTTCTATCTGATAAAGACTATTTTAGCGAACATATTTCCATACTGAAGGTGGAATTCTATCATACAGTTTATTCATGGTCAGCTCAGCCAGGCGGTGATCCGCAGCAGAGTAGAATAGTTCAAGTTCATCTCCTGAAAGTTCATATTTGTTCTTTTCAATTACACGTTCCAGTGTATCAATCGTGGTGCATTTTCTTAAACGCATCAGATAATCAGTTTTAGTCATAATCGCCTTTCTTATTTAACATATATAAAAAATTATTGAGGGAAATATTCAATCAAATTTTGCTCAAGGAGCAATTTAAATCCTGTAACAGGACGCTGGTTAAGCGTTCATTAGTTTTTTTACCATTCCATAAGTTTAGAAACGCTAATCTTAATTTGTTTCCAAACAAAGTATAAGTATATGTATTATCAATACATTTATCAATTCAAGTGAGAAGACTGAAATCATCAGAATATTTTATTTTAAAGTACCAAACGAAAGTTGATATGTATTCAATCTATTTGTTTAGCTTTAAAATCTCCTGAAATGTAGAAGCTATTTCCACAACCAGTCTCATCTCTGTGTACTCTGCACTAGAAGTGCTTCTTGCCTTAGATTTTCACATAAGCATTCTAATTCATCAATATTATGTCATCTTGAGTGAATATTCATCCATGCTATGTTGATCTTGATGTATATGCCATTACTTAATTTTTCGAGTTAAACACTAAGCATATACACGTATTATAAATTTTTTTCGAGAGATTATTATTATGTATCTATAATCGTTCTTTGGGATTATTTATCTTTTCTACAGATGGCTCTGATTTGCTTCTAGTAAATCAGAATCAGCTCTTAACAAAATTCATACCTTAACTCAATAAACTATAAATAGCGGCTAGTATGTGTGAGTTAATATGTAGGTTTATATAAAACAGTATTTCCCTCAGATACCAGTAACGGCAGATTATAGCCTGATGGCTACAATAATCAATGAATATAACATCATTATTACATAAGTCACTATGTGCTGGTATTGTTTTTTGTCATTTAGTGTAAAAAAAGATAAAGTAATTTTTGTCCGACAACTTTCATATTAATTTTATTAAAGTTACTAATGCTTGGATTTTTAAAGCTATTTTATACTCATAAGTGGTGATTATAATTAAATTTAAACGAAATTACTTAAATATTAAGCGGATAGATTAATGATCAGAATCTTGTCAGATGTAGGCAACGATTATATTTAAGAAGGCCGATTTGACGGCCTTCTGGTTATTGTTGGTAGCATTTAATGAGATTCTGATGCGAGTTCAATCTCCTCCGCTTTCTTACTGAAACGTCGTCTTATAACCACAAAGAATACCGGCACGAAAAAGATGGCTAGCGAGGTTGCTGCAATCATTCCGCCTAATACCCCAGTACCCACTGCGTTTTGAGAGCCGGATCCTGCACCATTACTCAGTACTAGGGGGATAACACCTAACATAAATGCTAGTGATGTCATTAGGATTGGGCGAAGACGCATTCTTACCGCATCTAGCGTAGCTTCTATCAACCCCTTGCCCTCTTTTTCCATCAAGTCCTTGGCGAATTCAACGATGAGTATCGCGTTCTTAGCCGACAAACCGATAGTGGTCAACAAGCCAACTTTAAAGTAAACATCGTTATCTAAACCGCGGAATGTTGTTGCTAACAAGGCTCCAACGATACCTAATGGTACTACTAGCATAACTGAGAATGGAATTGACCAGCTTTCATACAGTGCAGCTAGACAGAGGAATACTACTATCAATGATAATGCATATAGAGCTGGGGCTTGATTACCAGACAGGCGTTCCTGATAGGACATACCTGTCCAGTCGAAACCGATTCCATTTGGTAACTGCGATGCTAATTCTTCCATTAAAGCCATTGCATCACCGGTACTTTTACCAGGGGCTGCTTCACCCAATATTTCCATTGATGGTAAACCGTTATAACGTTCCAGACGTGGTGAACCGTAGGTCCAGGGTTCTTTGGACGTATCTGTAAAGGCAGAGAATGGAACCATTTCACCCTGTTTATTACGGACATACAGCTTGTAAATATCACTTGGTAGCATACGATAAGGAGCTTCCGACTGAACGTAAACTTTTTTGACTCGACCGCGATCGATAAAGTCGTTTACGTAATTACTGCCAAACATCGTGCTGAGTGTAGAGTTGATATCCACGATGGAAACACCGAGAGCTTCAGCTTTTTCCTGATCGATTCTGATCCGATATTGAGGGGTATCTTCCTGACCATTAGGACGAACACCTACTAACATATCTGGATGCTGTTGTATCATGCCAAGTAATTGGTTACGGGCTTCTGTCAGTTTGTCATGTCCAAGGTTTGCTTTATCAATTAATTCAAAATCAAAGCCAGTCGCTGAACCTAACTCTACAATTGCCGGGATGTTAAACGCAAAAACCATACCTTCTTTGATTTTCTGGAAGTGAGCACTAGCCCTGGCAACAATAGCAGGTACTTTGTTTTCAGCACCTGGACGTTCACCCCAGTCTTTTAGGCTTATAAATCCCAACCCAGTGTTTTGACCTTGCCCACTAAAACCAAAGCCACTGACGGTAAATACAGAAACCACACGATCTTTTTCTTCTGTATTGAAGTAATCGCTTATTTTATCTAGAACTTTTTCTGTTTGTTCCTGTGTCGCCCCCGCAGGTAATTGAACCATTGTCAGCAATACTCCCTGATCTTCTTCGGGAAGAAAAGAGGATGGTAAACGTGTGAACATGATGGCCATACCCGCCACTAGGAATACATAAATTACCAGATAACGGCCTGTATTGCGTAGAATACGACCAATGCTGTCAGTATAGTGGTGGGTACTTTTGTCAAATATGCGGTTGAACCAGCCAAAGACGCCGGTCTGCTTACCGTGGCTACCTTTGGCAATGGGTTTCAACATGGTGGCACATAGAGCTGGTGTTAGGATTAGTGCTACCAGCACAGACAATACCATTGCAGATACGATAGTGATCGAGAATTGACGATAAATTGCACCGGTTGAACCACCGAAGAAGGCCATTGGGATAAATACAGCAGACAGCACCATTGCAATACCAACTAGGGCGCTTTGGATTTGTCCCATCGATTTCTTGGTTGCTTCTTTCGGCGATAGACCTTCTTCCTGCATAACACGTTCAACGTTTTCTACAACAACAATGGCATCATCTACCAATAAGCCAATGGCGAGAACCATAGCAAACATGGTTAATGTATTTATTGAATAGCCAAATGTAGCGAGTATTGCAAATGTTCCTAAGAGTACGACTGGAACCGCAATGGTTGGAATGAGTGTTGCACGGAAATTTTGGAGAAATAGATACATTACCACGAACACCAGCATGATGGCTTCAACCAGTGTTTTTACCACTTCGTTTATAGAGATTTTAACGAATGGTGTGGTGTCATATGGATAGACGATTTTCAGCCCGTGAGGGAAGAAAGGTTCCATATTTTTTAGCGCTTCTTTTACTGCTTTGGATGTATCCAAAGCGTTAGCGCCTGTCGCTAGTTTGACACCGATACCCGCAGCAGGTTTTCCATTATAGCGGGCAATGATGTTGTAGCTTTCTGCACCTAGTTCCACCTTTGCTACATCTTTCAGACGGACCTGAGAACCGTCAGTATTGACACGCAGAAGAATATTGCTGAACTCTTCCGGTGAGGTTAGACGTGTTTGAGCAATGATCGACGCATTCAAGCGTTGACCTGGAACCGGAGGGGTTCCCCCTAATTGACCGGCGGCTATTTGGTTATTTTGTGCTTTGATGGCATTTATTATATCCAGAGTCGTCATTTTGTAGTTAATGAGCTTGTCAGGATTTAACCAGATACGCATAGCATACTGGTTACCAAAAAGCATTGTATCACCCACACCAGTGACACGGCTCAGAGGGTCTTTGACGGTTGCACCAACATAGTCAGAGATATCGTCTTGTGACATAGAGCCATCTTCAGAGATGAATCCGGCAACCATCAAGAAAGAGGCCGTGGACTTATCTACACGTATACCTTGCTGTTGCACTTCTTGTGGTAACAGAGGCATAGCGAGTTGTAGCTTGTTTTGTACTTGTACCTGTGCAATATCGGGATCAGTACCGGCCTCAAAGGTTAGTGTAATATTCATGTTTCCAGCAGAATCACTGTCGGAAGACATATAAACTAGGTTATCGATACCATTCATGTTCTGTTCGATAACCTGTGTCACTGTGTTTTGCACAGTAGTGGCATCTGCGCCGGGATAAGTTGCAGAGATAGAAATCGCCGGTGGTGCAATAGTAGGGTATTGCGCTACGGGTAATTTCATAATTGCCAGCAGGCCAGCCAGCATGGTGATAATCGCGATTACCCATGCAAAGATTGGCCGATCTATAAAAAATTTAGGCATGAATCACTGACTCCTATGACTCCTAAATTAAGACTTTTTCGCAGGTTCAGCTTGGTTCGCAGCAGATTTTGCATTTAAGTCCACTTCTTCTGCTTTAACCGGGGTGCCGGGTTTAATTTTTTGCAAACCAGTAACGATGACCCGATCACCTGCTTTTAGACCGGAAGCTACTAGCCATTTATCACCAATAGCTTGGTTGGCAGTGATAATGCGCGGTTCGACTTTTTCGTCTGCACCAACCACCATGACAGTAGCTTCACCACGAGGTGTACGGGTAACTCCTTGCTGAGGAACCAGTATTGAATCCTGGCGAATACCTTCTTCCAGTTTTGCACGAACAAACATACCTGGAAGCAGTTCTTCATTCGGGTTAGGGAATATTGCACGGATAGTGATAGAGCCTGTTGTTTCATCTACAGTAATATCAGAGAATTCCAAGTAACCTGTTTCACTGTAGTTTTTACCATTTTCCATGATCAGGTGAACTTTAGCCTTATTGTCCCCTTTCTGCACAATACCTTTGGCGATTTCATTTTTAAGACGCAGATAATCATCACTTGACTGAGTGACATCCACATAAATCGGATCCAGTTGTTGAACAGTTGTCAGTGCTGTTGGTTGACCAACAGAAACTAGAGCGCCTTCAGTTATAGTAGATTTGCCGGAACGACCACTAATCGGTGCTGTAACTTTGGTATATGCCAAATTGATACGGGTGGTCTCTACGGCCGCTTTTGCTGCCTGTACTATAGCATTCGCTTGTGCATAGTCGGCGCTGGCTTTATCAAATTCCTGTTGACTAACATAGTTTGTACCTAACAGTGATTTATATCGGTTCACTGTCAAGCGTTCGATCTCTGCATTAGCCTGAGCTTTTGCCAAATCAGCTTTAGCTTTGTCATAGTCAGCTTGGTAAGTTGCTGGATCTATCTGATATAAAGAAGTGCCTGCTTTTACATCGCTACCTTCTTTATAATTTCGTTTCAGAATTATACCACTTACTTGTGGACGAACTTCTGCAATGCGGAAGGCTGATGTTCGGCCTGGAAGTTCCGTCGTGACCATCAGAGGTTCAGTTTTCAGCGTCACGATACCGACTTCAGGAGCCTGTTGGTTCCCAGCAACTTGCTGAGAGTCTTTGTCGTTACATCCTGAAAGAGCTAAGCTGCCTGAGAGTACCAGTACTGTAGCCAGAGGCAAGACTCCCCTGTTTATTCGCATAAGTAAACCTCAATATTTTTAGATGTTGACCCTTCAATCCGTAAAACCATTACTCCATTAACAACAGCATGCTATAATACAAACATACGTGAATGTATGTAAATCCATTTTAGGTTAAAATTAGAGTGTATGGCACGAAAAACTAAACAACAGGCTGAGGAGACCCGGCAGCAGATTATAGACGCAGCTATAAAAGAGTTTTCTGAGCGCGGTGTCTCGGCTACTTCACTGACAGATATTGCCACAACGGCTGGAGTAACCCGAGGGGCAATCTACTGGCACTTTAAAAATAAAGTAGACCTGTTTTCCGAAGCTTGTAAAATAACAGATTCTAAGATTGACGAATTAGAGAAAGAGTATCAAGCAAAATATCCTAATAATCCACTCCTGATTTTAAGAACGTTAATCATCCATATCCTGACGTCGGTCACTGATGATCCGAAAAACCGGCTATTAATGGAGATTTTTTTCCACAAATGTGAGTTTGTTGGTGAAATGTCTGCCTTGGTGGAAGTCCGTCAGGAGCTGTGTGTTGCAGATTATGTTCGTATTGAAGCATCTCTTTCCGGCTGTATTGCGTCAGGTCAGCTTCCTTATAATCTTCATCTACGGCGAGCGGCTATCATGTTAAGAGGATTGATAACGGGCTTATTGGAAAATTGGCTATTTGCACCAGATAGTTTTGATATTCAGAAGGAAGCCGAGTCGTTAGTGGATAGTTTTATCGATATGCTTAAATATAGTGAGCATATGAAAGTCACTGAAAAATGAAGAACTAGAATATAGAGGAAAATTAAGGTGAATTCTATTTTGGTAATTGCTAACAATGTGGCTAATGGCAAAAAGTCATTATCTTATGCTCTTTGTTTATCTGCTGTTATATAAGAGATTAGACTGAGAAACTGAGCTGAAATTATTTCTAATATCAGATACTGTTGCCGGTTTTGTTAAGGAAGAGACTGAAGACAGGCTGTAGCCTAAGGTAAATGCTGAAGATTTTGACTGTGTAAAATGTACTGATTCTTTTCGGAAAGAGAACGGATAACCATCTATGTTGGAAATACGAAATGTGACGCATGCCTATGGCGAGCGAGTAATATTGAAAGAATTAAATTTGCAGCTTAAGGAAAAACGCATTGCCATCATAGGTAGTAATGGTTGCGGCAAAAGTACATTCGCACGCCTTCTTAATGGATTGTTGGTACCGAAAAGTGGTGATGTTTTGGTGGATGGTCTGAATACTAGAACGGAAGGTAAAGCGATCCGACGTAAGGTTGGTTTCGTATTTCAGAATCCTGACAATCAGATCGTTTTTCCAGTCGTTGAGGAAGATTTAGCCTTTGGCATGAAAAATCTCGGGTTTACCAAGGATAAGATTCGACAAAGAACTCAGGAGGCCCTTTCACGCTATGATTTACTTCAATTTAGGGAGCATCCTGCCCATCTTTTAAGTGGTGGTCAGAAACAACTCCTTGCGATTTCCGGTGTTCTTGTGATGGAGCCCGATTACATTATTTTCGATGAGCCTACAACCTTGCTGGATTTACGAAATAAGCGCCGTGTTGCCGAAGCAATCGATAACTTATCTCAAACTGTGATTGTAGTTTCTCATGACCTTGATTTTCTAGTGGGATTTGATCGTGTTCTGGTTTTTGATGAGGGTCGTGTCGTTGTTGATGACATCCCCTCTATTGCTATCCCTGAATACGTAAGGATGATGTTATGAGCCTGTCTGGATATAATCCTGGTTCATCATTTGTGCATCGAGTTAGTCCTGGGCTTAAAATTATTTCTTTGCTCATTCTCGGAACATTGCTTTTCGTTATTCCACGTATCGATCTTTCTGCTGCGGCATTGGCGGGAATCGTACTTTTATACTTGTTAGCCAAAATCTCATTAAAAACTGCTTGGATGCAATTACGGCCGGCGTTATGGATCTTCGCGCTTATTTTCATAGTCCAATTGTTTTTACACCACTGGACCACAGGTGTACTTGTAATAGTTCGTCTTACCTCTCTTTTATTGCTGGCCTCGCTGGTCACTCTCACTACTCGCTCTTCTGATATGATCGACGCATTGGAAAAGGGTCTTGGGTGGTTGTACTATCTTGGCATCAATCCTGGAAAAGTGAGTTTGGCTCTATCGCTTGCTTTGCGGTTTATCCCTGTTCTGGCGTCAATTACAGAAGAAGTGCGGGAGGCGCAGAAAGCAAGAGGCCTTGATAAGAGTGTCATTGCAATTGCAGTTCCTGTTATTGTGCGGATGCTCAAAATGGCAGACGATATTTCTGCCGCTATTGAAGCTAGGTCCTATGATCCAGAATTTGACAGAAATAAATCAAGCAGCAAGTAAAACAGAGGTTGTGGCTTTATCGAAAAGAAAGGGGGATTAAATGTCTACCAAAGATATTGTTTATATAGCACTATTTGCCTCTTTAACCGTAGCACTGGGTTTATTTCCGCCACTGACACTTCCCGTTGTGGGCGTTCCGATAACAGCGCAGTCAATGGGAGCAATGCTTGCTGGTGCCATTATTGGTGCGAAACGGGGTGGATTAGCATTGTTGCTCTTTTGTGTGTTTGTTTCCGTTGGATTACCGGTAATGTCTGGAGGGCGGGGAGGATTGAGTGTATTTCTCAGTCCAAGTGGTGGCTTTATTTTGGCATGGCCGATTGCCGCTTTTGTTATCGGCTATTTGTATGAGAAAAATCTTGCAAAACTGAATATCTTTAAAGAAGCTGTATTTCTTGTCTTTGGTGGAATTATGGTTGTTTATGTAATTGGTATCCCGTGGATTGCTGTATTTGCTAATATCAGCACCTGGCAAGCAGCCGTAGGTTCAATTGGGTTCATACCGGGAGATATTATTAAAATCGTACTGGTTATTTTGATTGCGAAAACGGTTCGTCGGGCTTACCCCACTCTTGAACCGCGTTCTTAAGTGTCAGTTTTTGTCGTGGGTTGATGTTTGTTTGTGATTACCCAATAGTTACCGCTAAGTGTCATCATTGTGCCAATTATGGCCCAAATGGTTGGACGATAGCCTTCTGTAACGCTGGAGATCGTTAAGGCTACGAGTGGAACGAGAAGCATGGTATAAGCTCCTCGTTCAGCCCCCAAGCGACCAACAACGGCAAAGTAAGTTGTATACCCAATTACCGAAGGAAACAGGATCAAATAGAATAGAGATGTTACATAGGCTGGTGATAGATCAAAATCAAACGCTTGCTTGGTCAAAAAGGCGTAGCTGAGCAAGAATATGGTGCCATATCCCATAGAAATCCCGGTCATTGGCAGAACAGTGACACCTTTTCTCTGTAACTGAACTGCGGAAATGTTAGCAAATGAGAATGTCAGGGTTGCTGCGATTGCGTAACCGAATCCTGTCCAATTCCATTCATTATTTAAAAATTCTGGACTAAAGACTAAAATTACCCCAGTTAGCCCAACTACAGCGCCTACCAGCACTGACCATGAAATCGATTGCCGTAGGAAGAGAATTGCGTTTATAGAGTTGAATAATATGACTGAAGAGTAGGTGAGGGCGATTAAACCGGTGGTGATCAAGGCCGCCGCTTTGTAAATCAGCAAGAATGCGATAGCGAATCCGAATGCTCCAAGTGCGGCAAAAGAGAGGTGCTCACGCCAGGTGTGTTTGAGCCTTTCCCGTGAAATTATAGCAAGCAGAAGCAGCAGTACCGATGCACACCCAAAACGGTAAATCAGGGATATTACAGGTGAAATATCGGTCAATTGCAGTTTTGCGGCATACCACGATGTTCCCCCGGTGATAATCGTCACAGCATATAGAATGGCGGTAGAGTAAGAAAAGGTAGTCTTCATGTTTAGATTCCAAGAATCTTACTGAAATATATTACGACCATAAGATCAACGTTTTCTCATTTAATACACCGATGAAGGAGCCTGTTGCAATTCGATTGCTGCTCGCAGGCAGGACAATATGAGGGTTGCTCGTGTTGAAAATGACGACAGAGCCAATTTGAGGTCGAAAAGTGAAAGATTCACAATCAACCAATAGGGAACTATCATATGGTTTGTATGTTTTATCAACCACAGTGCTCTTGAATGGTTGATTATAGATCACGGTTTCTCCTCCCTGAGAGGGAGACAAAACATAGAGGTTCCAAGCAAGCTGAGTCGATATATCCCCGACAACTAAATTTCCTTTCGTAAAAGTAGGTGCGTAGTCCACATGTAGATCCGAGCCACCGGAGATAATCCGGGTGATACCGGCAAAATAGGGGCCAAACTCCGGTTCTTCTGCGACTGAAATGCTGAAATTTGTATCGTGATTGATGTATCGTATAAATCGAGCAACGGGATCAAAAGCTTGATGAGTAATTTGGGTGCGATTTTGCTCAGCTGCGCTAACTTGAGCAAAATATTGCTCTTTTGGCCGATCACGGTAATGAGCGAGTGGATTTCCCAAATAACACCCCGGTCTTCCAAATTCATATGGCTTTGCCTTCATGCTCAGTATCGCAGACGAAAGTTGTTCTGTTTCTTTTGGCGTTGCAAAATCATCTATCATTGCTGCTGGAATCTTGTTATCTATGATTGCCTGCAAGCTCTCTGATGATAATTTGACAAGCTCGTTTGATACCCACCGTGACGACATAATAGTCGATTCCTAGCCGATTTTCTTTATATTAGAAAAATTGATCTATTGATGGTCAGTATCAATCATATAGCATTGATTGTATAAAAATGCAACACTTGATCACATTCAGGAGCGTAACTCATGGCAATATCCCTGAGAGGTCATCACCTCTTGTGTATTCTTACCTATGCGGGCAACGGATACTCCCCTAGTTTTGTTGAAAACTACAATAGGATTATTCCTCGAATTCGGGACGAAGATATCTTGATTGTGGCAGGACCGGATGACATATGTATTCCTTTGCTTGGAGAGGATGAACCTCATTGTTTTGGCAAGAGTGTTATTATCCGGGATAGTCGAGCTTTGGAAGCTGTTGGTTCTCTTATGGGCCGACCAATTGAGATAGGTCATACGCTGAGGCTTGATGAAACCTATTTAAAACAGGCGCGATGGGCTTTCAATCGTGGGATCATAAGATCTGCTTGTATAGGCTGTGAATGGGAACCGCTTTGCACTCGAATTGCTGCGGATGATTATTCTTCAACGTTTCTTAAACGAAATAGTGGAAAGAGCGAGTGACGATATAAAGCCGTTTGAAATTTAGCAAAGGCTGATATTGATATGAATGTATGATCACATACTTAAGACAAACGTGAATCTTTTATAGTATCGATCAAGATATCTATTAAGGTGTTTGAAGTAAATCGTTCAATATTCCTTCGTCGACTGTGATTGCTTCGCTAATTTTGCTTGATAGTCGTGTTTGACTATTTCCAGTGCGGCGAGTGCGATTTCAGGAGCGATTTCATTGCATTCCAGTAAATAGATCAGATCAACAGCAAGTTGAACTTCGGGTGGTGCGTGTTCGACTGACATAAAGCATTCCTCATCTGAATCGTTAATCCATGTTCTCTTTGTATTCGATTGATTTTTCAATTCGCGTCAGAGATTGACGGCAACGTGCTAGTCTTCCGGCTAATGCCGCGATTTCTTTCTGTATTTTTTGTTGATGATTAAGTGTAGTTTGTTGATTCAATTTTAGCTCTCTATCATTGATCATTGCGAGCAGGCGGCGTTCATAATCCTGATGTTCAGCCAGTTTGTGATACAGGTCAGTAGTTTGTTGTTTATGTTCAAATCGGTTCTCTTTTTTTCTCAATGACTGGGTAGACAATTCACGCCTTAATGCTTCTATTTGGGCAACTAAGCGTTCAGTCAGAAATGCGACCTGTTCGGTTCGGTGATCCTGCACACACTCTTTGAGTTGTTCCATGTTGTGCCTGACTTCTTGTAGATAACCACGGAGTTTATCGCTGTGTCGGTTAAATAAAGCCTGATCAAACCGGGCAGTAGAGAATGGTGTGTCTGCTAATGGTGCTATCTCTTCCGCCAGTATATCGACCTGTTTTTCGAGTAAATTTAATAACGGCTGCGTATTCATTTATACCTTAAAATGGTTATTCCTTGCGAAGCAGAATTAATCTGGGACGACAAAAAGTAGGCTGGTGTGTGTTCATTAGTTGATTTTTTCTATCAGTTTGAATAGATTTTAGCACCTTCGTGTTCTACTCATTGGCACCGATTATGACCGCAAATGCGCAGCAACTGCAATTTATTAAAGACAGTATTGAAACTATTCCTGATTATCCAAAACCAGGGGTTCTTTTTCGTGATATTACCACTTTATTGGATAACCCTCTTGCCTACCAGGCAACAATTGATCTTCTGGTGGAGCGATATCAGGACAAAGGCATCACAAAAATAGTTGGCACTGAAGCTCGCGGTTTTCTGTTTGGAGCCCCGGTTGCGTTACGCCTTGGTGTTGGTTTTATTCCTGTTCGTAAAGCGGGCAAACTACCTCGGGAAACATTGAGTGAAACGTACAATCTGGAGTATGGCACTGATACGTTGGAAATGCATAAGGATAGCGTAAGAGAAAATGATAAGGTGCTGGTTATTGATGATTTGCTGGCAACGGGTGGTACGGTTGAAGCCACTGTTCGTTTAATCCGTCGTTTAGGTGGTGAGGTTTCTGAAGCGGCTTTTATTATTGGTTTGCTTGGCTTAGGTGGTGTTGAGCGCCTGCAAAGACAAGGTGTAAGTAGTTTTACTCTACTTGAATTCCCAGATCATTAATCTGCTTATTTTTGTATTACTAACATATCGGCCTCGCTGTCTGTAGTGAGGCTGTGTTAGCATGATACCCAACTGTATTCGATTTTTCCGGTATCAATGAGCTATCAGGTACTTGCCCGTAAGTGGCGCCCACAAATATTTTCTGATGTAATTGGCCAGGAATATGTCCTGACTGCGTTAGCTAATGGTCTTGCCCATGGCCGGCTTCATCACGCTTATTTATTTTCTGGCACTAGAGGTGTTGGGAAAACAACGATCGCCCGTTTGTTTGCTAAGGGGCTAAATTGTGAAACAGGTATTACTGATAAGCCTTGTGGTAAATGTGTTAATTGCCTTGAAATTGAACAGGGGCGATTTGTCGATTTAATTGAAATTGATGCGGCTTCCCGTACTAAAGTTGAAGATACGCGCGAATTGCTAGATAACGTGCAATATGCTCCGGCTCGTGGGCGTTTTAAAGTCTACCTGATTGATGAAGTCCACATGCTTTCCCGCCACAGTTTCAATGCATTATTGAAAACGTTGGAAGAGCCGCCTGAACATGTGAAGTTTTTACTGGCAACGACTGATCCGCAAAAATTGCCAGTGACTATTCTTTCCCGTTGCTTGCAATTCCATCTCAAATCGCTGGATATTGGTCAAATAAGCGCTCAGCTTGAGCGTATTCTTAAAGCTGAACATATAGAGAGTGATAACCGCGCTCGTCAGCTATTGGCTCGTGCTGCTGATGGCAGCATGCGTGATGCATTGAGTCTGACAGATCAGGCTATTGCTATCGGACAAGGCTTGGTGACGACTGAAATAGTCAGCTTGATGCTAGGAACTTTAGATGATGAACAGCCGTTATCAATTATTGAAGCATTGATTCGAGCTGACGGTCAGCAGGTTATGGCATTGGTGGAACAAGTCGCTTCACGGGGGGCTGATTGGGAGGATTTGTTAGTAGAAATTCTTGCATTGCTGCATCGTATTGCAATGCTCCAGCTGTTACCTTCTCAGCCAGAAATCGCTTCTTCATCAATTGAAGGCCGTTTGCGGATATTGGCAAAAGCTGTTTCACCGGAAGATTTGCAACTTTATTATCAAACTTTGCTGATTGGTCGTAGGGACTTACCGTATGCACCGGAGCGCAGGATGGGTGTTGAAATGACGCTGTTCAGAGCCTTGGCATTTCATCCGAAAACAGTTATTGAAGAGGTTGCGGCACCGGTAGTACATCCTGCGGTTATACCATCAGTTACAGCACAGCCGAAACATAGTGATCAGGGAGATGTGCCACCTGCTAATTATATTAATGAACCGGCACAATTGGATAGAACTGCTCAGTCGGAACCCCAGATACCTCAGGCGCTTGCATCAAGCCCAACAGCGCAGTTGCTGAAAGCAAGGAATGTGTTATCCCGACAGCAAGAGCAAACGTCGACAAAAAAACCTGAATCAGCTACGCCTGTTAAGATGAAGTCAGCAACTTCAGCATTGGAACGGTTTGCCGCAGTGTCAGGACAGCGACCTCAGTCATCAATAGATAAAAAACAGGAAAACAAGTCTGAGAAAAAAGAAGCTTACCGTTGGCGTGCCAAGAATATTGAGGAGAAAACAGAAACTCATGTGGCCACACCAAAGGCTTTAAGAACAGCTTTGGAACATGAGAAAACACCAGAACTGGCAGAGAAATTAACGGAAGAATCTAAACAGAGAGATGCATGGGCCGCAGAAGTTGGTAAACTTAAAATTCCTAAACTGGTGCAGCAATTGGCATTAAATGCATTCAAAGAACAGGTTAGTGAAAATAATATCCGTTTACATTTGCGTTCGAGCCAGCGTCACCTTAATTCCGCTTTCACACAAAAGTCATTAGCGGAGGCTTTAAGCGAGTTGTACGGCGTAACAGTTGAATTCAGTATTATTGAAGATGATAATCCTGCGGAGAAAACTCCGCTGGAGTGGCGACAAGCCATTTATGAAGAGAAATTGGCACAAGCTCGCCAATCAATTATTGCGGATAAAACTATTCAAACATTGCGGCAGGTATTTGATGCTGAATTGGATGAAGACAGTATCCGACCGGTTTAACCATGCTGCGATCTGTACCTTGTTGTACGATGTAGCCATAGCGAAGAGAGAAATCTATGTTTGGTAAAGGTGGTTTGGGCAATTTGATGAAACAGGCCCAGCAAATGCAGGACAAAATGCAGAAAATGCAAGAAGAGATCGCCAATCTAGAAGTGACGGGGGAATCGGGAGCAGGTCTGGTTAAAGTGACTATCAATGGTGCTCATAATTGCCGTCGTGTTGAGATCGATCCAAGCCTGATGGAAGATGACAAAGAGATGTTGGAAGACCTGATTGCTGCCGCATTCAATGACGCAGCCCGTCGTATTGAAGAAACTCAGAAAGAGAAAATGGCAGGCATTTCCAGTGGGATGCAATTGCCGCCAGGCTTTAAGATGCCATTCTGATGCAAACCAGTCCTCTCCTTGAATCCTTGATGGAAGCATTACGCTGTTTGCCAGGGGTTGGCCCTAAGTCTGCACAGCGGATGGCTTTTCATCTGCTACAGCGTGATCGCAGTGGTGGAATGCGTTTGGCTCAGGCATTGACCAGAGCAATGTCAGAAATTGGACACTGCAAATATTGCCGGACTTTTACCGAACAGGAACAGTGCGCGATTTGTGCTAATCCACGCCGTCAACAAAATGGTCAAATCTGTGTGGTTGAAAGTCCAGCGGATATTCATGCTATTGAACAAACTGGGCAGTTTGCCGGGAGTTACTTTGTATTGATGGGGCATTTATCCCCATTAGATGGCATTGGTCCAATGGATATTGGTTTAGATCGTTTTGAGGATCGTCTCTCCACTGAGGAGATTTCAGAGGTGATTCTGGCGACTAATCCAACAGTGGAGGGAGAGGCCACTGCCAATTATATCGCAGAGATATGCTTTCAGTATGGTGTAACAGCAAGCCGTATTGCTCATGGTGTGCCGGTGGGTGGTGAACTTGAGATGGTAGATGGTACAACATTGTCCCATTCACTTGCTGGGCGGCAGAAGATTACTTATTAATCTTCTGTTAATGCCTTACGGTTTTGTCGAGTTGTGACCGAATATGTTGTAGTCTGGTTAGAGCAAGTCGTAAAGGTTTTGAGGCGCTACATTCTATGTGGCGCATGCCTTTTAATCCATTTTGCTATGATCAAAAGTTACTTCATAATTCTTTTGGATAATCAAACTTGAAATTCAACTTATTTATCCCCATCTGCATATTATCGTCTGATTTTGTCTGTCTGAACTGGATTTAGATTGAGGTAATAAATGAGTATGAAAGGTCAGGAAACCCGTGGATTTCAGTCTGAAGTAAAACAACTTCTGCAATTAATGATCCATTCACTCTATTCCAATAAAGAGATTTTCCTTCGTGAACTAATCTCAAACGCTTCCGATGCTGCTGACAAATTACGTTTCCGCGCATTATCTGTTCCAAAACTTTATGAAAATGATGGTGAACTACGCGTTCGTCTTTCTTTTGATAAAGAAAAGAGAAGCATTACGATTAGTGATAATGGCATTGGTATGACTCGTGATGAAGTTATTGATAATCTTGGAACAATCGCTAAATCAGGAACAAAAGCTTTTCTGGAATCTATTGGTTCAGATCAGGCTAAAGACAGCCAGTTAATTGGTCAGTTTGGTGTTGGGTTTTACTCTGCATTTATTGTGTCTGATAAAGTCACTGTACGTACTCGTGCTGCCGGCGCTTCAATTGATCAGGGCGTATTCTGGGAATCTGCTGGTGAAGGCGATTACACGATTGCCGATATTGAAAAAGAAACCCGTGGTACAGAGATCACCCTTCATTTACGTGAAGGAGAAGATGAATTCCTGAATGACTGGCGTTTGCGTTCTGTTATCAGTAAATACTCTGACCATATTGCCTTGCCGGTTGAAATTGAAACCAAAAATAAGAGCGAAGAAGAGGGTGAAGAGGATACAGTAACTTGGGAGAAGATTAATAAAGCTCAAGCTTTATGGACTCGTGGTAAATCTGAAATTACAGATGATGAGTATAAAGAGTTCTACAAACATATTTCTCATGATTTTACTGATCCGCTGATCTGGAGCCATAACCGCGTAGAAGGTAAACAGGAATATACTAGCATGCTCTATATTCCATCTCAGGCTCCGTGGGATATGTGGAACCGTGAGCATAAGCACGGGCTGAAATTGTATGTCCAGCGTGTGTTTATTATGGATGATGCGGAACAGTTTATGCCGAACTATTTACGCTTTGTCCGTGGTTTGATTGACTCCAACGACTTGCCACTGAACGTTTCCCGTGAAATTTTACAAGATAATTCTATTACCCGTAATTTACGTAATGCATTGACCAAACGTGCATTACAGATGCTGGATAAACTGGCGAAAGATGATGCAGAAAAGTACCAGCAATTCTGGCAACAGTTTGGTCTGGTAATGAAAGAAGGCCCGGCAGAGGATAGTACCAACAAAGAAGCTATCGCTAAATTGCTACGTTTTGCTTCTACTCATAATGACAGCTCGGCACAAACAGTTTCTCTGGAAGAGTATGTTAGTAGGATGACGGAAGGTCAGGATAAGATTTACTACATCACCGCAGACAGTTATGCTGCGGCGAAAAACAGTCCTCATCTGGAGTTGTTCCGTAAGAAAGGTATTGAAGTTCTGTTACTGTCAGATCGCATTGATGAATGGATGATGGGATACCTCACTGATTTTGATGGTAAAAAATTCCAGTCAGTCAGTAAAGCCGATGAATCCCTGGATGAACTGGCAGATGAAAACAAAGCCGAACAGGAAGAAATTGAAAAGCAGCTGGAGCCGTTTGTTGAGCGTGTAAAAACATTGCTTGGCGATCGAGTAAAAGAGGTTAAATTGACTCACCGTCTGACTGATACTCCAGCAATTGTCACAACAAATGTGGATGAAATGAGCACGCAGATGGCGAAATTGTTTGCTGCGGCTGGTCAACAGGTGCCGGACGTTAAGTACAATTTTGAGCTGAATCCTGATCATCAGTTGGTAAAACTGGCTGCTGATATCAGTGATGAAGTTCAATTCGCGGATTGGATTGAACTGTTGCTTGATCAGGCATTGTTTGCTGAGCGTGGCACGTTGGAAGACCCAAATCAGTTTATTCGCCGTATGAATCAGCTATTGTTGTCTGAGAAAGCTTGATTTAATCATTTTTTTGTGACGATTGGAAACCACGCCTCCGATAATGAGATGGGGCGTGGTTTATTTTTACAGAAAAATATCACGAAATCGTTTACCTGTTTCCTTGAGCGAACCCCATGCTAAATGGTATGGTGGCTCGTTTTCTCAAAATATAAAAACTAACTAGCAAGGGGATTTACGCAATGCGTATCATTCTGCTGGGCGCTCCGGGCGCCGGTAAAGGGACTCAGGCGCAATTTATCGTGGAGAAATATGGGATCCCTCAAATTTCTACTGGTGATATGTTGCGTACTGCGGTTAAGGCTGGCACAGAATTGGGTTTAAAAGCAAAAGCGCTGATGGATCATGGTAAGCTGGTTACTGATGAACTGGTTATTGCTTTGGTCAAAGAGCGCATCAAACAAGATGACTGCCGCAATGGTTTCTTGCTGGATGGGTTCCCCCGTACTATCCCCCAGGCTGATGCAATGAAAGAAGCGGGTATTAATGTTGATTATGTCTTGGAATTCGATGTTCCCGATGAACTCATTATTGAACGTATCATTGGGCGCCGTATACATGCGCCATCTGGCCGTGTTTATCACATTAAATTTAATCCGCCAGCAGTGGAAAACAAGGATAATGTTACGGGTGAAGAGCTGACTGTTCGTAAAGACGATCACGAAGATATCGTGCGTAAACGTTTAGTTGAATACCATCAACAGACAGCACCTTTAGTGTCCTACTATCAAAAAGAAGCAGAGGCAGATTATACCAAATATTTTAGAATTGATGGTACTCGTAAGGTATCTGAGATTAGTGAAGAATTATCTAAAATTTTGGATTAATCAACCTGAATGATTCTTAGAGGGCGACTAATAAGTCGCCTTATCCTATATTATTTATTTACTGTATCAGGTAAATTAGTCGATTTTTCCTCATTGTTTTCGTAGATAAACATGATTTTCATCTGTATTTTATTATGCTAGGGTTTTCACTAGCGAAACAATGAAGGATCGACATAATGAACAACGGTAAATTTGGTGTTTTATTAGTTAATCTCGGCACTCCTGATAAACCGACAACTGCGGCTATAAGACGTTATTTAGCTGAGTTTCTTAGCGATAAAAGAGTCATAGATTTATCTCGATTTATCTGGAAGCCAATATTATATGGTTTTGTTTTGCCTTTCCGCTCCTCACGTGTAGCAAAGTTATACCAGAAAATTTGGACTGATGAAGGTTCTCCTCTGTTAGTATATGGCCGTCGGCAACAGAAATTACTGGCAGAAAGACTTGCTGACATACCTGTTGAACTGGGAATGAATTACGGTTCTCCATCTCTTGAACAAGCGATTGACAACTTACTTAAGCAGAATGTTGAGCAGCTGATTGTTTTACCACTTTATCCCCAATATTCTGGTTCCTCATCTGCGGCTGTATTTGATGGTGTTAGTCTGGTATTGCAAAAATACCGAACTATTCCTGGGATTCACTTTATTCGTAGTTATGCTGATCATCCGGCTTATATTTCTGCATTGAAAGAAACTATTGAGCAGAGTTTCGATAAGCATGGTCAACCAGACAGATTATTGCTTTCCTATCATGGCATTCCGCAGCGTTTTGTTGATACGGGCGATATTTATGCTGAGCAGTGTAAGTTAACAACACGATTGCTAAAGCAAGCAATTAATTATCCGGCAGAGCAGGTAATGATGGCTTATCAATCACGTTTTGGTCGTGAGCAATGGTTGACACCATACGTAGATCAAACGATGCAAACTCTACCTAATCAGGGAATAAAACATATTCAGGTACTTTGCCCTGGTTTTTCGTCTGATTGTCTGGAAACGCTGGAAGAGATAAAACAGCTAAATAAAGAGATGTTTCTTAATGCAGGTGGGGAAAAATTTGAATATATTCCGGCGCTTAACGACAACGCTAGTCATATTTTACTACTTGAAGAGTTGGTCAACAGGTTTGTCAGAAACAGGAATGAATAGTGATAGGATTAATCTATCATTAGGGTTCATTGGCTTTTTAAGGTATATTGCTACACAGATACCAGCCTAGTGGAACTGCCATACTTGTTTCAGAGTAAATGGGAATTAACCTATAGGCTTAGTGGGATGATGTTTTGTATATCAATTAGTAACAGCATATTTGGATTTGGATATAAATAATGAGTAATAAACCGATTAAAGACACTAATTTCAGTGAAGAATATTTTAATTATTACAATTCAAAACAAGATGATGAAATTGATTTGTTTGAGTTATTCTCTGTTTTATTTCAATCAAAGTTATTGATTATCACTATTACTATCCTTTTTGCTGTTATTGGCTTTGTAGCAGCATCTTTGATGCCACAAAAGTGGAGCAGTTCGGCTTCTATTGTTAAGCCTCAACTTGAAGAGATACAACCACTTAGAGATCTCCTGACTAAGTTAGAGGTTTTAAGTTTACAACCATCAGTAACTTCATCGTCACTGTATAATAATTTTTTAAATAATTTTAATTCACGGGTTTTGCGTGAAGAATATCTGGTTAATACAGAATATTTTAAAAATCTGGTGGCTGAATCAGGTGATCATTCACCATTTGCAAAAAGAAAACTTATTGAAAAGATTGTGAATGATAATATTTCATCTTCTTCAAAAGCGGAAAAAGATGATGAAAATGGTGAAACTAAATTGACTTTCAGTGCCGGAACCGCAGAAGATGCATATAATCTGTTAAATGGCTATATTGACTATGCGTCGTCTGTTGTCCATGAACAGGTGAAGAGTGAATTAAGTGATATAGTAAAACAAAAGCTTAATTACTCTGAAGGTTTATATAACGTTGATTTAAACCGTGTGAATAATATACAGGAAGCTAATATTGAGCGATTGAAACATGCATTATCTATCGCTAATTCGGCAGGAATTAAAAAGCCTATTTCCAGTGAAGGAGCAATGATCAAAGACGATCCAGATTATTCCATTGCTTTGGGGGCTGATGCATTACAACGTAAGTTGCAAATTACAGAGGAGATAAAAGATCCCACCTTGATTGATGCTGACTTACGTAACCGTTTGTTCTATATAGAACAGCTGAAAGCACTTAAAGTAGATAAAGTTAACTTCCAACCATTTAGATATATGCAGGCTCCTTATGAGCCGACAGCGAAAGATTCACCGAAGCGTCTACTTATCTTAATAGGCAGTGCTTTTCTTGGGCTGATCTTGGCTGTGGTGTCTGTTCTAATTCGTCATATGGTACGTAGTCGTCAGCAAGCGGCTTAAGTTTTCCTTGGCAGTAAATGTCGTAGTGACATTTGCTGCCTGTCAGTTTTTATTGTGCTAATATGCTGCACCTTTTGGCGTTATAGCATCAATCAAAAATGAAATTCCCTGGTAAACGTAAATCAAAACACTATTTTCCCGTCAGTCTGCGTGATCCTTTACTCCAGCCAATTAAAGAGATGATGGATGGTGAGAATAACCGAGCTTATATCGTTGGTATCGATCAGACATTAGTGGATATTGAGGCGAAAGTAGATGAAGATTTTATCCAGCGCTATAACCTCAGCCAAGGGCATTCATTAGTTATTGAAGATGATGTAGCTGAAACCCTGTATAAAGAACTTACTGATAATAATCTTATTAGCCACGAGTTTGCTGGTGGCACTATTGGTAATACTTTACATAATTACTCAGTTCTTGCCGATGATCGTTCCGTCTTACTGGGTACTATGTGTAGTAATATTCAGATTGGCAGTTATGCTTACCGCTACTTATGTAACACGTCTAGCCGTACTGATCTGAACTATTTACAGGGAGTGAACGGGGCAATTGGTCGCTGTTTTACGTTAGTAACGGAAAATGGTGAGCGGACTTTTGCCATCAGTCCTGGGCAAATGAATCAACTTAAACCGGAAAGTATTCCTGAGAAGATTATTGCTGAAGCTTCTGCTTTGGTATTAACTGCTTACTTGATTCGTTGTAAATCGGGAGAACTAATGCCAGAAGCAACCATGAAAGCTATCGAATATGCGAAAAAGCATAGTGTACCTGTGGTTCTGACGCTAGGGACGAAATATGTTATTGCTGATGATCCACAATGGTGGCGTGATTTTCTGGTTGAGAATATTTCTGTTCTGGCAATGAATGAAGATGAAGCTTATGAGCTTACTGGTTTCAGTGATCCACTATTGGCTTCGGATATGGCACTAGATTGGGTCGATTTAGTTTTGTGTACCGCAGGTCCGGCTGGATTATATATGGCAGGTTATACGGAAAAAGATTATATGCGTCAGACAACCCATCCATTGTTACCGGGTGCTATTGCTGAATTTAACCGTTATGAGTTCAGCCGTGCTATGCGTAAATCTGATTGCCAAATCCCGATGAAAGTTTATTCCCATATTGAACCTTATATGGGGGGGCCAGAAAAAATCATGAATACCAATGGGGCAGGTGATGGTGCTTTATCTGCTTTGCTGCATGATATAACGGCCAACAATCACCACAGAATGAATGTGCCTAATTCCAGTAAACATATCCGTACTTATCTAACATATTCATCACTTGCTCAGGTATGTAAATATGCCAACAGAGTTAGCTATCAGGTATTGAGTCAGCATTCCCCACGATTAAGCCGTGGTTTGCCCGAAAAAGAAGATAGTTTGGAAGAATCTTACTGGGAACGATAATTTTAAAATTTCGGCACCGTGTAAATTAATGAGGTGCCGAAATTTAGCTATAAAATCATTTATTAAGATTATAAATGGTAGTTAGAGTTTATTTTATTGACAGTAATGATATTTCGTCTAATTTATAAAAGGCAAAGTATTTTATTCTTATTTATATATCTGTTTAAATAAATTCAAATAACATTTAAAAATGTCCTAGAATAGAATATTTATATCATTCAGATAGCAATAATATGAAAATAAAATTTTATATTTGTTTTTTATATTTAACTTATATTGTTGTTTTTTATATAAAAATTGCGTGTGACGGCGCATTTCTAATATAGCTAGATACTGCTAAAATCACCAATCCGGTTCATGCTGATTTGATTATGTACCTAATTTTTCTGTTTATTGTAATAGGGATTAGCTAAAGGAAGAATTTGGACTAAAATCACAATTTTTAAAAATCTTGGAACTGATTTCTCAATTGTTGATTTTACTAATTATAATCAAGATGATTAGCTAGAGAATACTCCTTTATTAGTAATATACTGAAATGATACTAGCTGTGTATTGAAATGATATTCTTTATATATTGAAATGATATCGGCCATATATAGAAATGATATTAGTTATATATGGATTGGAGCTGCTATATTTTAGGAGTATTCCCGAGGTTAATACGGAATTTCATATTTTTTGTATAGTATTGAAATGTAGATTAGTGTTTTATGATGCTAATTTAGATAGCGAAACTTTGGCGATGATTGATAACTCAGAAGGATCATTTAGTGAAATAGTTTTTGTTTTCTGTAATTATTTTATTTTGTTGCCTATATTAGGAAAGGTTTTTTGTATATTTTATTACTGAATTGGAGTTATTGAGATTACTAACATTGAGAGAAAAGACGAACCTAATAGCTATTAAGTGAAAGTAATGGTATTTAATGACCGTAACTTATTATTGTTAATTTAAAGAGATGGGGGGTGTGATGAAATTTTTTACTGAAAATTTCCTATTATATTTCAAATAATTAATTATTATGTATAACAGCCACTGAGGATACTATGAATAGTTACTACGATTATATAAGAATTGCCAGTATGGTGAGTATGGTCTTAATTATGCCGGGACCAACAAATACTCTTTTGGTATCATCTGGATATTCACATGGTTTTATTAGTACACTCAGGCTGATATTAGCTGAGGCATTGGGTTATATAACAGCAATTAGTTTGTGGGGGTTATTTTTATCTACAGTCTCTCATGCTTTCGTATGGTCACTGGTCGTCTTAAAGATGTGTGCTTCGACATACATTGCTTATCTAGCTTTTAAAGTTTGGCATTTCTCATTAGACAAGAATGTAGTAAAAATCCATTTTATCACGGTATTATTTGCCACATTGCTGAATCCTAAGGCTTTTGTGTTTGCTACATATATATTTCCTCTTACTGCATTTACTTTGTGGTCAGAATACATTCCATGCATGACGGTTTTTGTTTGTGCGTTATTACCCGTTTCCCTGATTTGGGTGGGGGTTGGGAAAATGCTATATGTAGGAAAGTTCGGAAAAGGAATTTTAAAACCCGATTTGTTTTATCGTCTTGCTTCTTTAGTGTTATGTGTTTTCTCTGTTTCAATGTTTTACACGTCAATGAAAGGTGTTTTATATCTTTGACATAATCGGATGTTTGATATTGCGCCCTCCCGACGGATTGGCTTTTTCATTAATAGTCTCATTAAGCTAATAGTGGTTGAAGGTAGCTTGGATTGTATAGAGTTTCCTTGTTGTAACTAGGTAAATACCATGATCATGTTAAGTAATGCATGGTATTTACCCTCCCTATTAATAAAAAAATATTTACCTCAATGGGTTGCTGAATCTTGTTTTGAATGGGCTAAGGATTAATTGATAATTCGATTGATTTTTGTTGTATATA
>NZ_JAJAFY010000028.1:0-68850 GCF_025384885.1 Photorhabdus kleinii | reverse complement strand
ATGCTGATCTTCTTGATGGTTTAAAACGACAAGGTATAGAGACAATGAATTACAAAGATGTCGCTCTTGAAATTATAGGAGATGTGAACACTGTATATGGACAATACAAGTCATATTAGGGGGTAAAAATGGGCTACATATACATTATTTTTTCTTTACTCATACTTTATCCCCTATATTTCACTTTTAAAAAGCTGTTAATGTCTTATGACGTCTATGTTAACTTTTCAGCAGCATTGCTTTTGATAGCATTTATCGCGTTTCATCTATATGTCTTTAATTTCGACTATATTCCGTTTTTTGATGTATCTACTTCAGATGATGACTTTGTGTTTTATAGTTCTATTGTACTGGCTATATTGTGTAGTATTACATATATGATTGCACATGATAGAAGTAGAAAGAAGTTGTAATTGTTGAAAGTTAAATAGAACCTTCAAGCTTATGGTGATGCAGATACTATTTATAGACAATATAGATCATATTAAGGAATAAGATAGAAATGAGCTATGCATATATCATTTTTTCATTACTCATACTTTATCCCCTATATTTTGCTTTTAAAAATCTTTTAATATCTGATAATGTCTATGTTAATTTCTCATCTTTATTACTTGCAATGTCATTTATTTGTTATCATCTATATGTTTTTAATTTTGATTACATTCCATTTTTCGATGTATCTACAACTGATAATGATTTTTTATTTTATAGCTCTATTGTTTTAGTTATTATTTACAATGTTGTATACATGATTGCTCATGGTAAATATTATAGGAAAAACAAATGGTAATTTTGCCGGTAAAACAACACTATTTTACCGGCAAATAAATTAATAAACGCGATCATCCCAAATACTATAAGCACTTGTCCCTGCTATATGATGAGTCCATGTGATACTCTTATAACGTAAAGATATCGTTTCCTGCGGCTGTGCGCCAGCATGTGTTATCGAATGGGGGTGATAAACAGCTAAATCAACTATCGTCGCCTCAATTACCTTTATAGTGTAATATAACTCCTGAATCCCGGATTGATTCGTTCTATAAATATCAAAGATACCGTCCAATAGTAGGGCTTTCCATTCTACAGAAAAAAATACCCAATGGAATTAAAATCATTCCGATTTTATAGGTTAGAAATTAATTAAATTCAGCCATCAGTTAACATTGAAACACTTTATTACAATTATTATCAATTTGATACAATTAAAAACATTTAGCAACAATTTGTAGAAAATTATTTATATTTTCTGGTCTTCACTTATATTTAATACTTGTTGAACAATGGAATTAATATAATATGTTTACCTAATCTCTCAATCTGACTACATCTTCCAAGATGCAGCCAAAAAAGCGATTTAAAATATTATGAATCAACAAACTTAATTGGAAAAATATATGGAACACCAAAACCTAAACTTAAGTCCCAATGTTATACCCGAAGATAATCAGGAAGTATTCATTCCTGATGGTCAGTCCCTCAGTAGCATAGAAGGTGTAAAATGGATAGGCCAAGCATGGCAACTTGTCAAGAATAAATGGGGCATGTGGATACTGCTCTACATTATCTATTCTATGTGTATAGCTGGTTTAGTGCTTATTCCTTTCCTTGGGATATTTACCTGTATTTTTAACCCTGTATTTATCGGTGGCATGATTGCCGTGTGCGAAAAACAGAGGACTAGCGGAGAATTTGAATTAGGACTACTCTTTAGCGGATTTCAGAAAAATTTTGCGTCACTGCTCAGCGTTGGTACTTTAATGCTTGGTATTATACTCCTCGGTGTTATCGCAATGTTTATTGTCGGTGGTAGTGCCATAATTCATATCCTATTAGCCGCCGCTCAACATGGTGAAATCTCAGTAGAAATGCTCCAAAATAGTCTGCCCTCATTATTTCTTGGTGTTTTTATTCTGATGGTTTTCTCAATTGTGAATGCTGCATTGACCTGGTTTGCACCAGCGTTAATTGTCATCCATAACTTGAAATTTAGTGCTGCCGTATCAATGAGCTTGGCAGCGGTGAAAAAGAATTTATTGCCCGGTTTATTATTCTTTATCACCGTAACAGTCATTTTCATAATCTCGCTAATGACTTTTGGTTTAGGTTTTCTAATTTCTATGCCAGTACTTTTAGTCAGTTATTATTCCTCCTACCGCAGCATTTTTATCGGTAAGGAAAAATCATCCACATTTTAACTAGCTAAAAAATACTTAGGCTGACAAGCCTCGCTATTTAAAACGAGGTTTGTTTTTTTATGATGCCATTTTTCCCCGATTAAACTCGTTTAAGCTGCATTTTTATCACAGAGCGTCAACCACTTAAGGATCGTTTAAAACGAATAAAAAAATTCGAAGTTATACTGATATTGGAAGAAAAAACATCAGGGAAAACGGGTCTAAACTGATTAACAAAGTGACAAAATGACAAAATGACAAATCACTGCATTAAACAAACTTGCTTAAACAAAAGATTTTACATAGTTGTAATACGTTTTCGAAAAATCAGATAAGTCATTAAAAGAAGCCGGAAAATTCTTAGATTAACAGCAAAAAATAGAACCGTTTAACAAGATTAAAAACTATTAAAAAAATGGGCCTTGATTTTAATACCATTAATGCCAAACTTTAAAAAAGTACAGGCGCTAAAAATGGTTTATTCCCTGTCATGTTTAATACATTTATCGACGATTTTATCCCCCGCTCATTTTACATTTATTTAACCTGCCGTAATCATTTAAAAGCACAAATATAGAGTTATTAAAAATTTTATATAAAAAAGATTTAATTAAATATACGAATCCTGTTACTCACAGCATTATTATGTGGCATTGATTATGCCAAACCGCGATATCTTAAATACTCAAAATTAAACTTAATATAAAACAGGCATCAAAAGTGGTAAAAACAACCGTTAAAACCTTATACTGATTAAAATCAGAAGTTAAAACAATGATTTTTAATAACAGGTTTAAAATCGGCCTATCATAAATCTATCGTTGAAAAATGAAAAACAAAAATAGACTTTATTAATGCTTATATCCCATGAAAAAGGATAATAAGGATAATAAGGATAATAAGGATATAAATAGTTTAATCAGATAATCTATTTTCCAAAAACAACTATCTTTAATGATGTTTTCAACTACAAAAGTAAATTTTCTCATAAACCAGTTAAATAATCTATGATGAAAAATCGGCATTGAAATATAAATATTAATTAATTTATATGATAGAAACCACAATATATTACAAAGATAGCTTAGTTATTTAGGTAATGAAAAAACCACTTGTTGAAGTTAAAAAACAGACAGCAACGAATTGCTTGAAAATACATCACATCATTAGTTAATTACTCCTATTTAGTGCTTGTTGATTAATAAATTTAATATATTATACTTGCCAGCTTTTTACAGCTGACTGTAACTTTGAAGATGCAGACAGAAAAAGCGATTCAATAAATTACAAGTTAATAATTAAATTGGAAAATACATGGATAATAAGAACCTAAATTTTAATTCCAACGCTATATACCCTATGGATTTCAAGATGCATCGCGACGGCAAGGGAGTGAATCCCCGGGAGCATAGGTAACTATGTGACCGGGGTGAGCGAGTGCAGCCAACAAAGAGGCAACTTGAAAGATGACGGGTATATACAACAATCAAGAGGTATTTATCCTTGGAGGTCAATCCCTCAGTAGCGTCGAAGGTATGGGATGGATTAGTCAAGCATGGGGTCTCGTCAAACGTAAATTAGGTATGTGGATACTACTTAGTATCATTTATTTCATTATCATATCTGGTTTACAGCTTATTCCTTTCCTTGGGATATTTGCAGGGATTTTGGGTTCAGTACTAGCTGGAGGCATTATTGCTCTGTGTGAAAAACAGAGAACTACCGGAGAATTTGAACTAGGGCTGTTATTCAGCGGATTTCAGCAAAACTTTGCGTCACTACTTGGCGTTGGTGCCTTATCATTTGGCATTATGCTTCTTGGTATCATAGCAATGTTTATTCTCGGCGGTAGTGCCATGATTAACATCTTCTTAGCTAGTCAATATGGTGAAGTTCCTACTGAAATATTCCCAAGTGATCTGTCTCCATTACTTCTTGGTGTCTTTATTCTGTTTATCTTCAACATCATTGCTGCTGCTTTAACCTAGTTCGCACCAGCATTAATCGTTATCCATAATTTGAAATTTGGTGCTGCCGTGTCAATGAGCCTAGAAGTTGTGAAGAAGAATTTATTACCCGGTTTCCTATTCTTTATTATCTTTGCGTTAATGACGACACTTTCTATAGTGACTTTCGGCTTAGGCTTTTTAGTCACTATACCAATATTTTTCGCCAGCTATTATTCATCTTACCGTAGCATTTTCATCAGTAAGGAGAAGTCATCGACTTTAGTTAACTAAAAGATAAAGATACATTTATTATTTACTGAATTTGGTAATTTTATTTTCAGTAAATTTGTAATTAATAAAATAGACAGCAAAAAGCGCCAAATCTGGCGCTTTTCATTAATACAATAATCAACCAATATATTCCAAACCACCCATATATGGACGCAATACTTCGGGTATTTCAATACGACCATCGGCTTGCTGATAGTTTTCCATAATGGCAACCAGAGTACGGCCAACTGCCAAACCAGAGCCATTCAGGGTATGGAGTAATTGAGTTTTCTTATCTTCTTTGCCACGGAAACGTGCTTGCATACGGCGCGCCTGGAAATCCCACATATTAGAACAGGAAGAGATTTCACGATATGTGTTCTGAGCCGGTAACCACACTTCCAAATCATAAGTTTTACACGCGCTAAAACCCATATCACCGGTACACAATAAAACTTTACGATATGGCAGGTTCAGTAATTGCAGTACTTTCTCTGCATGTCCTGTCAATGCTTCCAATGCATCCATTGATTCATCAGGATGAACAATCTGAACCAACTCAACTTTATCAAACTGGTGCATACGGATCAGGCCACGAGTGTCACGGCCATAAGAACCCGCTTCTGAACGGAAGCAAGGGGTATGAGCGGTCATTTTCAATGGCAATTCATTTTCATCCAGAATGTCACCACGAACCAAGTTGGTTATCGGAACTTCAGCAGTTGGGATCAGCGCGTAATGGCTTTCCGCCTCTTCTTCCAGCGGCTTAGTATGAAAAAGATCTTCACCAAATTTCGGCAATTGACCCGTACCATATAAGGTTTCATGGTTTACCAAATAGGGAACATAAGTTTCCAAATAGCCATGCTGTTCTGTGTGAAGGTTTAGCATAAATTGCGCCAAGGCCCGATGCAGACGGGCAATTTGCCCTTTCATCACCACAAAGCGTGAACCGGTTAGTTTAACCGCAGCGGCAAAGTCCAGACCATTGGTCAATTCACCTAATGAAACATGATCTTGAATTTCAAAATCATATTTACCTGGCTCACCCCAACGGCTCACTTCCAAATTGTCGTTCTCATCTTTACCTACCGGTACAGAGTCATCTGGAATGTTAGGGATACTTAAAGCCAAATCACGGATTTCAGCTTGAAGTTTTTCCAGTTCGGCTTTCGCTGTATCCAACTTTTCACCTAACTGGTTCACTTCCTGACGTAGCGGATCAATATCTTCACCACGGGCTTTTGCTGCACCAATAGCTTTCGATCGGGAATTACGTTCTGCTTGCAGGGTTTCAGTTTCAACTTGTAAAACTTTACGGCGCTCTTCTTGTTTGCGCAGCGTATCCACGTCAAGGGTATAACCCCTGCGAGCCAGTTTTTCGGCGACTGCGTCTAGCTCATTACGCAGTATGTTTGGATCGAGCATGCTAGTCCTGTGCTTGTCGTTATTAAGTTATACCCGTTATCTTTCAAGTTGCCTCTTTGTTGGCTGCACTCACTCACCCCGGTCACATAGTTATCTATGCTCCCAGGGATTCGCTCCCTTGCCGTCGCGATGGATCTTGAAATCCATTGGGTATAGATGATGTGAATAGGCCCACACAAGTTGATGGGCCATAAGATATTTTACCTGCCAACCTTACCGCAACAATAATGTTAGCGATAGCGTTTTATCGGGCTATTTTGATCCTGTTCAGCAAGCCAGGCGAGTTTATCGCCTATTTTACCTTCTAATCCTCGGTTAGCCGGATGATAATAACGAGTTTCCCGCATCTCAGGCGGAAAATAAACTTCACCCGCAGCATAAGCATTAGGTTCGTCATGGGCATAACGATATTCCTCGCCAAGCCCCATCCCTTTCATCAATTTTGTCGGTGCATTGCGCAAATGTGCGGGAACATCATAATCAGGTTTTTCCTTCGCATCAGCCATTGCTGCTTTAAAAGCGGTATAAACAGCGTTACTTTTCGGTGCACAAGCAAGATAAACAATAGCCTGAGCAATCGCCCTTTCACCTTCTGCCGGCCCAACACGGGTAAAACAATCCCATGCAGCAATCGCTACCTGCATTCCTCTAGGATCGGCATTACCAACATCTTCGGAAGCAATAGCCAATAAACGACGGGCAACATATAATGGATCACCACCGGCAGTAATAATTCGAGCATACCAATAAAGCGCAGCGTCAGGTGCAGAACCACGAATAGATTTATGCAGTGCTGAAATCAAATCGTAATAACGATCACCTTTATTATCAAAACGCGCACTTCTCTCTCCACTGACTTCTTTCAATAGCCCCGGTGTCAAAACCCTCAGCCCCTGAGCATCGGTTTCTGCCACATCCGCCATCATTTCAAGCAGATTCAGTGAGCGACGAGCATCGCCTGCAACCAGTTCCGCCACCATACGACGGGTGTTTTCAGGCAAAACGATATTCTGTCCACGATAACCACGCTCTTTATCATTCATAGCCTGCTCAAGAACCTGCTCAATCTCTTCTGTTGTCAATGACTTAAGTAGATAGACACGCGCTCGTGAAAGTAATGCGGAATTCAGTTCAAAAGAGGGATTTTCTGTCGTCGCACCAATAAAGGTGATCGTGCCATCTTCAATGTGTGGCAGAAAAGCATCCTGTTGGCTTTTGTTAAAACGATGTACTTCATCAACAAACAGGATAGTTCTACGCCCTGAATTCCGGTTCTGACGCGCTTTTTCAATCGATTCACGTATCTCTTTGATACCGGAAGTGACCGCAGATATCCGTTCAACATCAGCCTGAGCATAATGCCCAATAATTTCAGCTAATGTTGTTTTGCCCGTCCCCGGTGGCCCCCATAAAATCATGGAGTGCAGTTGTCCAGCCCGGATAGCCCTTGGCAGAGGTTTTCCTTCAGCGAGTAAATGCCGCTGCCCGATATATTGCTCTAATGTCATCGGCCGCATACGCGCGGCCAATGGCTGAAATTCATTTTGAGAAAAATTGAGTGACAGGTTGTTCACTTAAACCTCACTGGCGCTGATCATCCAGCGTAACGCCTTTCGGTAGCGTAAAACTGAACTTTGCCGCATCCACATGGGTATTTTGCTGCCCTTTTAATTGATAAGCACTCTTTTGTCCATCCTGCTCAATAGCAGAAAATTTTTGGATAGTGCCATCCATCGTAACGGTAATCGAGAAACGTTTCAGATTACCAGTGACATTATTCGGCGTCAGTTCAAAATCATTCCCTTGCTGGCTAATTTTATATTGGGACCAATCTTTAGCATCGTTACGAGTAATTAACATAAACGGCGTGTTACCTGTGGCATCTTTCAACCAATTAGCCGTTACCTGCTCAACAAATGGATTATAAAACCACAATGTTTTACCATCCGATACCAAGACACTTTCATCAGGTGATGTCATATGCCAGTTGAATAGGTTTGGACGTTTCACCCACAATTGCCCCTCGCCTTCCTGAATTGTTGCCCCATCATCACTGGTGACGGTTTGAGTAAAGCTGGCATGAAAACTATTTACTTTACCCAAACGTTCCTGCAAATTCTGGCTGGCATTTGCCCATGCCACATTGATATTCATGCCAACCATTAAACAACCAATCAATATCAGCTTTTTCATGTAAGAGATACCTTTCTCAACGTTATTACTTCTTTCTCAACGTTATTACCTGAGTGATTTACTATCAGAGTTTTCAATATTCAATAATTAGTGCTCATGTGGCGGTGGGGCTAATACTTCACGATTACCATTATGACCCGGAGCACTGACAATCTGTTGTGCCTCCATCTGTTCCACAATACGCGCCGCTCGGTTATAACCAATACGGAATTGACGCTGGACGCCAGAAATCGAAACTCGTCGTTTTTCCGTCACGAATTGAACTGCCTGATCAAACAGGGCATCCAACTCTTCGTCGCTATCAAGACCCAAGCCACCTTCAGCATCATCACCACCACTGAGAATGCTGTCAACATACTCTGGACGACCGCGAGCTTTCCAATCATTAACCACTTTATGAACTTCCTGATCCCGAACAAATGCACCGTGAACACGCACCGGAATCGAGGAGTTTGGCGCCAGATAAAGCATATCCCCCATGCCTAACAAAGATTCAGCGCCGCCTTGATCAAGGATGGTGCGGGAATCAATTTTGCTGGAAACCGTAAAGGCAATACGAGTCGGAATATTGGCTTTAATCAGACCGGTAATAATATCGACAGATGGACGTTGAGTCGCCAGAACCAGATGGATACCAGCAGCACGCGCTTTCTGTGCTAATCGGGCAATCAGCTCTTCGACTTTTTTGCCGACGGTCATTATTAAGTCAGCAAATTCATCGACCATAACAACAATATACGGTTCTTTTTTCAGCACCGGATGAGTAGCATCCATGCTGTCACCCGGCTTCCAGAATGGATGAGGAATTGGGCGTCCCATCTCTTCTGCCTGCTTAACCTTTTCGTTATAACCCGCCAGATTACGCACACCCAATGCAGACATCAGTTTATAACGGCGTTCCATTTCACCGACACACCAGCGCAGTGCATTAGCAGCATCTTTCATATCGGTAACAACTTCGGTTAACAGATGCGGAATACCTTCATAAACCGACAACTCCAACATTTTCGGGTCAATCATAATAAAGCGGACATCCTCTGGTTTTGCTTTATAGAGGATACTGAGGATCATAGCGTTGACACCAACAGATTTACCCGAACCGGTTGTACCCGCCACCAGCAAGTGCGGCATTTTACCTAAATCAGCGACAACCGGCTGGCCGCCAATATCTTTACCCAACACAATTGTCAGTGGTGACGGATTATCGCGGAATTTTTCACAATCCAATACTTCACGCAAATAGACCGTCTGGCGCTTTTTATTCGGCAATTCCAAGCCAACATAAGGTTTACCCGGAATCACTTCAACAATACGCACAGCGACCGCTGATAGAGAACGTGCTAAATCTCTTGATAAGTTGGAAATACGTGAGGCTTTAACACCCGGAGCCAAATCCAGTTCAAACCGGGTAATCACCGGACCGGGTGAAAAACCCACAACATCAGCTTTAACTCGATAATCACTCAGACGCACTTCAATCAAACGGGACGTTTGCTCAAGGGCAAACATATCAACGGGTTCCTCTTCTGCTAAAGGACTGGTTAGCAGATCGAGCGAAGGCATTGGTGTCGTTGGTTTTGGCAACGGTTGATCGTTACGAACTAAAAACGGATGGAATAAGCTATCTTGCTGCGGTTGCTGCGGTTGCTGCGGTTGCTGCGGTTGCTGCGGTTGCTGCGGTTGCTGCGGTTGCTGCACAACATTGTGTACAGGTGCTGGCGCAAAAGCAATTTCTGTGGGTCGTTCTGATTGATTTTCCGGTGCTGATTGAACAGAAGGCATAAATAACGGCTCTGCCGGCTCTTTTTCAACTAAATCTTCAACCGGTGAAAAGTTATTTAAAATCGATAAACTCTCCAGAGCAGAAAGCTCTTTTTTCTCCTGGTGACCTTGCTCCTGATAACGCTTATATTGCGGCTGCTCAACTGTCTGTTTGACAGTCTCTGTCGCTGTTTGAACCCGTTTTTCCACCGAAGGCTCATTTTCCAGCTCAAATAGATTCTGTCTTATCTGAGGCTGGATTGGAGTCTGTTCTTCTGTATCCGCCGTAATACGATAACGCTCGCGCTGTTGTTCAAGAAACTGCTGACTCAGCAACGCTTCTTGCTGTTTATCAGACTCAATATCATCATCCGCTCCACCTACTCCTACTTGTTGTTTGACCTCTTCTTCACGCTGTTGTTCTGCAAGACGTTGTGAAGGCACTTTAATGCCATACAGTTCACGGCGGGTTGGAATACGGACAGGATTAGGACGGGGTAGCTCTGGCCCGATTCCTTGCTTAACCTGAGAGTTGCCTGTTATAACCATTGCAGAGGTTGAGGTTGCTGCTACAGCATTTTTTGGTTCTGTTTCAAGCATAAAAGTGAAGGTGTCGCTGCCATTCCGGCTATTTTCGACGAGCTCAAATGTTGGCGTCGCTTCACGATTAAATTCAGATATAGGTTCAAAATGGTACTCAGCAGGCGTTTCAAATACATAACGAACAGGTTCGTCATTATTCTTTTCACTCTCTTCTACTAATGACTGAGGCCGTGCAATATCATCGGATGTATTAACCAGAATTTCAGGTTCAGCATCAATATCAGCCATATTAGTGGTAGGAATATCTATTGGCTGTTCTTGTTCGATTTCTGCTTTCACCGATTCTGGTTCGTCCAGTTCAGCTTTTGCTAATTCTACGGCTGAAGGTGCTGTAAATAGTACATCATCATGATCAATATCAGCCGCTGTAAATTCAGATTCTGTTTTATCATCGGCGGGATCTTCCCTCTCAATAGCCGTTTCACCGTATGGCATATATTCCTGTTCATTACGGCTACGATTGGTAATAAATCCTATTGCTCCCAGAATTACTGCTCCCGTTTTTTCAGCAATGGTTAACCATGACCAACCAGTAAATAACGTCAACCCAATTGCCCAAATACACAGCAAGACCAAAGTTGCACCTAATTCATTAAACCAGGGCAACATCGCACTACTAAACAGACTGCCAATAATACCGCCGGAAGCAAAGTAATGGAGATCGTCAACATTCAGTGCCGCTAATCCACATGAAGTCAAAACGATTGCCAATGCACCAATAACGCGCAAAGCCAACGCAAAGAAATCGACATACTCTCGGTCATCATGTTGCTTAAAAGCAGTCCAGCAACCCAATATCATCACTGGCGGGATGACATAAGCTAGAATGCCAAATGCAGAAAACAGCGTATCGGCCAGCCATGCACCCACACCACCACCCAAATTATGCACTGGCTCATGCCATGCAGTCTGAGACCAACTGGGATCAGAAGGGTTAAAACTGACAAGTGCGACCAGCAGATAAACCGCTAGGATAACAATGACAAGCAACACAGCTTCTAACAGCCTGCGCCCACTATTCAGTCTCTTTAATTTAATATCTTTATCTTCTGTATATTCCTGGCTCAAGAAAGGCTCTCCAGGTTTCCTGTTAATTTAACGGAACAACGCCGAGATAGCTCAGCGTTGAAACTGTATGCATAAACAGGAGTGTACCTAAGTTTTTCCAGTTTTGCACCTGTACATTTTTGGTAAGATTTTAGCGAGTCTTAATGACCAAACGATTGCTCTGCTTAACTTCTTCCATCACAACATATGTGCGGGTGTCATTAACACCTGGCAAACGCAACAAAGTTTCGCCTAGCAACTTACGATAAGCTGACATGTCTGGTACGCGAGTTTTCAATAGATAGTCGAAATCACCGGAAACTAAGTGGCATTCCTGAATCTCTTCCAATTTTTGTACAGCAGCGTTGAATTGTTCAAAAACATCTGGAGCACCACGGTTTAAGGTAATTTCAACAAATACCAGCAAAGATGCATCCAAATAGTGAGGATTCAGCAATGCCGTGTATCCAGTAATAAACCCTTGGCGTTCCAGACGACGAACACGCTCCAAACACGGGGTTGGAGACAAACCTACCCGTTTAGACAGTTCTACATTAGAAATTCGCCCATCTTTCTGTAGCTCATTTAGGATATTACGATCTATGCGATCAAGATCTTTTCCCGGACGTTTTTTATTATCTATCATTTTGTTGATCTCTCTTTATTTTCCTACACCCATAACATTTTCCCCTATCTCTTGAGTTTGAGTTGGAAAAGATGTCTTAAAGTTAAAGCCTCGCTCTATCAGCGTGCAACTCACAGGCCATTTTTTTAATGCTACACTAGAGGGAATTATCCGCATGTCGATTTTTATAGAAACGAATTTAGCGAGGTGGATAATTATCTCTTACAGTGATGTTTTCGCAAATGCACAGCCGATTGTCAAAGTAAATGAGCAAAAATCAGAACAACCTGTGGAACAAATTTTCAGTTAATCGTTTCGATAGTCTATCATTAATTGAAAACGAGCAAATAAAATCCAAACAGCACTAAAAGGACACTTTTCTCAGGTTAAAATCATTGTTAGTTAATATCTATCGGTAAAATCGTTAGTAACATGAGTCTTTTAACTTTTTTTACCCTCCTATTTCTCCTACAATCGTTCGATATTCGATAGGTGATAAATGGAAATGAGGTATTCATGAGCGCCGCCAAACACCACAAACTCATTATTCTTGGCTCCGGTCCAGCAGGCTATACCGCTGCGGTTTATGCTGCCCGAGCAAATTTAAATCCGGTTCTTATTACCGGGGTTGAAAAAGGCGGTCAATTGACTACAACCACCGAGGTCGAAAACTGGCCAGGCGATCCTGAAGATTTGACCGGCCCAGGGTTAATGGAGCGCATGCACCAACATGCTGAAAAATTCCAAACTGAAATCATTTCTGACCATATTCAAAAAGTTGATCTACAAAACTGGCCTTTACGCCTTTATGGTGATGAACAAGAATATACCTGTGACGCACTGATTATCGCAACAGGTGCTTCTGCCCGTTACTTAGGTTTACCTTCTGAAGAGGCATTCAAAGGGCGTGGTATTTCAGCCTGTGCAACTTGTGATGGTTTCTTTTATCGTAACCAGAAAGTCGCCGTTGTTGGCGGTGGTAATACTGCGGTAGAAGAGGCCTTATATCTGGCAAATATTGCAGCGGAAGTTCATCTAATTCATCGCCGTGATACCTTCCGTTCAGAGAAGATCTTGATTAATCGCCTGATGGATAAAGTCAAAAATGGCAATATCATCCTGCACACCGATCGTATTCTAGATGAAGTACTCGGTGATGATATGGGTGTTACCGGTGTTCGCCTACGCGATACCCAAAGTGGCGCTACAGAAGAATTGGCGGTTACCGGCACCTTCATTGCTATCGGCCATACTCCCAATACCACTATCTTTGAAGGCCAATTAGAACTGGATAATGGTTACATCAAAGTTCAATCCGGTTTACAGGGTAACGCCACTCAGACCTCTATTCCCAGTGTATTCGCCGCCGGTGATGTCATGGATCATACCTACCGACAGGCAATTACGTCCGCCGGTACAGGTTGTATGGCAGCCCTTGACGCAGAACGTTTCCTGGATGGGCTAGCCGCTAAATAAATTCTTTTTCTTTCAAGGCGCTATTTCGGTAGCGCTTTTTAACATGTAACATATCAGCAGGATGTTGACACATAGGATATGTCCAGCCTTTTGGTACACCATTACTCTCACCTGTTAAATTAGAATTTTTCCTTATGGACAAAACAAGACAGTATGAATTGGTTCGCTGGCTGAAACAGCAAAGTGCCCCGGCCCAACGCTGGCTCCGCCTGTCCATGTTATTTGGCTTAATCAATGGATTATTGATTATTGCTCAAGCCTGGCTACTGGCCTCAATTCTGCAAGCTTTAATCATGGATAATCTTCCACGCGAGCACATTACGAACGAATTTTGGTTGCTAGCAGCCACCTTTGTGTTACGAGCTATCATCAGTGCCATTCGGGAACGAATCGGTTTTATCTGTGGCAAAGTCGTGCGTCAGAAAATCCGCGCTATGGTATTGGATAAGCTGGAACAACTTGGCCCAATGTGGGTTAAGGGTAAACCAGCCGGTAGCTGGGCAACCATTATTCTTGAGCAGATAGAAGATATGCAGGATTATTATTCCCGCTATCTGCCACAGATGTCTCTCGCCGTCATAATCCCTATTCTTATTCTGATCACCCTATTCCCTGTTAACTGGGCTGCCGGGCTAATTTTATTCGCTACTGCTCCCCTGATCCCGCTATTTATGGCGCTGGTTGGTTTAGGCGCCGCAGACGCTAATCGGCGTAATTTTGTCGCATTAGGGCGGTTAAGCGGTAATTTTCTTGATAGGTTACGTGGGTTAGAAACGTTGCGCTTGTTTTATCGCGGCAAAGTAGAAATACAACAAATCAACGAATCCACCGAAAACTTCCGTTGCAGAACGATGGAAGTGCTGAGATTAGCGTTCCTTTCCTCTGCGGTGCTGGAGTTCTTTGCAGCCATTTCTATTGCCGTTGTCGCTGTTTATTTCGGTTTCTCCTATTTGGGGGAGCTTAATTTTGGCAGTTACGGGATGGGTGTTACCCTGTTTGCCGGTTTTCTGGTGTTAACCCTCGCCCCAGAATTTTTTCAGCCATTACGCGATCTGGGTACTTATTATCACGCTAAAGCACAGGCGATTGGGGCCGCCGAAGCATTAGTGACTTTATTGAGCAGTGATGGTGAATATGCACCTGCCGGTGGTGATAAAACACTTCCCCCCCAAGATCCGTTGACCATCATTGCTAATAATCTGGAAATTTTGGCCCACGACGGCAACCGGCTTGCTGGCCCGTTGAATTTTACTATAGAGAAAAATCAACGGGTGGCATTAATTGGTCAAAGTGGAGCAGGTAAAAGTTCCCTCTTGAATTTACTGTTAGGGTTCCTGCCCTATCGTGGTTCAATACAAATTAATGGCACCGAACTGTGTGAGTTGGATCAACAGAGATGGCGTAATCAACTGAGCTGGGTTGGACAAAATCCACATCTGCCTGAGCAGACTTTGCTTGATAATATTCGTCTGAACCAACCTAATGCCAATCAACAACAAATCCATCAGGTTATGGAACAAGCATACGTCATCGAATTTATTCACGATTTACCCGATAGGCTGAATACCATCATCGGTGATAATGCAGCACGATTATCCGTTGGTCAGGCCCAACGTATCGCTGTTGCCCGTGCCCTATTGAAACCTTGCCGGTTATTATTACTGGATGAGCCTGGCGCCAGCCTGGATGCGCATAGCGAACAACAGGTGATGGAAACACTCAATCAGGCATCTCATCATCAGACGACCCTGTTAGTTACCCATCAATTGGAAGAAACGCTGGAATATGATCAGATTTGGGTCATGGAAAAGGGGTTGATTATTGAACAGGGAGATTACCAGTCGCTAAGCCAATCTCAAGGGGTATTCACCCGCCTGTTATCCCATCGAAGTAAGGAGCTGTAATTATGCGGGTATTGCTTCCTTTTCTGGCGCTCTATCGCCGTCATTGGTTTCTTATCAGTTTAGGCATGGTTCTGACCATTGTTACACTACTCGCCAGCATAAGTTTACTGACCCTCTCTGGCTGGTTCCTTGCAGGCGCAGCACTAGCAGGTCTTGCCGGTTATACATTCAACTATATGCTACCGGCGGCCGGTGTCCGTGGCTCAGCCATTCTTCGAACTGCCGGGCGCTATGCTGAACGGTTGGTTAGCCATGATGCCACTTTCCGGGTATTGGCACATTTACGGGTTTTTGCCTTTCAGAAAATCTTGCCACTTTCACCGGGAGGAATAGCTCGTTTTCGCCAAGGAGAATTATTAAACCGACTAGTTGCTGATGTTGAAACATTGGATCATCTCTATTTACGGGTGATTTCGCCGATATTATCAGCTCTTATCGTTATCATGGTCCTCACTTTCGGCCTTGGCTTTCTGGATCTCACATTAGCCTATATCCTTGGCGGTATTATGCTGGCTCTGTTGATCCTGCTGCCATCAGTATTTTATAACGCAGGTAAATCCGTTGGCCACAATCTGACTATTCTGCGTGGTCAATACCGCACCCAACTCACAGCGGCATTGCAAGGACAAGCCGAATTGATGGTATTCGGTGCTGCTGGCCGTTTCCGCAAGTCAATGGCTGATATTGAGTCACGTTGGTTAAGACGTCAGCAACAGCAAGCGAATCTAACCGGCTTGTCACAGGCAGTTATGATTTTTGCCACCGGTATGACTGTCACATTGATCTTATGGCTGGCAGCTAACGGCGTGGGGGGAAACAAACAACCGGGGGCATTAATCGCACTGTTCGTCTTCTGTTCTCTTGCCGCATTTGAAACTCTGGGTCCCGTCACTGTTGCATTTCAACATCTAGGACAGGTCATTACCTCTGCAACCCGGGTTTCTCAATTGATGCAACAAGAACCGGAAGTAACCTTTCCTACATCAGGGCCGGAAAGTTCAGCTCAAGCCAGTATTGATATCAAAAATATCAGTTTCACTTATCCTGATCAGCCAATGGCCGTCCTGAAAAATGTTTCTCTCTGCTTGAAAGCAGGGGAACATGTCGCGCTGTTAGGCAAAACCGGTTGTGGTAAATCTACCTTGCTACAATTATTGACCCGGGCCTGGGATATTGATTCAGGCTCAATCTGTCTGAATCAGCATTCTATTACTGCTTATGACGAATCAACTCTGCGCAGTATGATATCGGTTGTTTCACAACGTGTTCATGTGTTCAGTCATACTTTACGACAGAATTTATTACTGGCAAAACCAAATGCAACCGATAATGAACTAGAAATTGTGCTGAAACAGGTAGGTTTAAGCAATCTACTGGAAACCAATGAGGGACTAAACTGCTGGATGGGCGAAGGCGGTCGTCAGTTGTCAGGCGGTGAACAGCGCCGCTTGGGAATTGCCAGAGCGTTACTGCACTCGGCGCCACTGATGTTACTGGATGAACCTACGGAAGGACTCGATGCGGATACTGAACAACAAATTCTATCTCTATTGCATCAGCATTGTCAGCATAAGTCACTGATTATTGTCACCCACCGCCTGTACGGGCTTGACCATATGGACCGTATTTACGTCATGGATGGCGGCACTATTATTGAACAAGGGCAGCATAATGAATTACTAGCTCAGCAAGGTCGCTATTATCAGTTTTATCAGCGACCACATCAGATTCGTCTTAAACCGGGGCAGTAACACATGATGCCAATAATTCAACTGGATGCTGATTCATATGATTTCCCTCACCCGAAAGAAGCATTAACGGAGCCTAACGGCCTACTGGCAGTCGGGGGAGATTTATCCGCTAAGCGATTAAATGCAGCCTACCATCAAGGTATTTTCCCTTGGTTTTTACCCAGTGAAATGCCACTTTGGTGGTCCCCCGATCCGCGTGCGGTAATCATTCCGGGTGAATTGCATATCGGCCGAACCCTACGCCGGTTTCTGCGCAATCCCCCATACCATATTACGGTGAATCATGCTTTTGAACAGGTGGTTCATTTCTGTGCTCAACGGCAGGAAGGAACATGGATAGGCAAGGATATTCAACAAGGTTATAAAAAATTATATCAGATAGGACAAGCGCATTCAGTAGAAGTCTGGCACAATGAGCGGATTGTTGGTGGTTTGTACGGTGTCAGCGTTGGCACACTATTCTGCGGTGAGTCTATGTTCAGCAGAATGGAGAATGCATCCAAATGTGCGTTCATTGCCTTCTATCACCATTTTCTGCGACACGGTGGTGAACTACTGGATTGCCAAGTGCTTAACCATCACACAGCTTCACTGGGTGCAAAAGAGATCCCCAGGGAAGAATTTATTCAGTATCTTTATCAATTCAGAAATCGGTCATTAAAACCTGGTTGCTGGTTACAACAAGTACTGGAATTATAATCAACATTTGACCGATTCATGTTGCTGATAACATAAATATCACTATGCACTATTTGCAAAATAACGGGTTAAAATACAACATTCCTTTACATAATGAGGGTTTTTCGGCATTATCTTGCCCGTTAAAAACGATGGTTATTAAACTTAGAGGATTAGATGGCCAAAGAAGACAATATTGAAATGCAAGGTACTGTGCTAGACACACTACCAAACACTATGTTCCGCGTTGAATTAGAAAACGGGCACGTAGTCACTGCTCACATTTCAGGTAAAATGCGTAAAAACTATATTCGCATCCTGACAGGCGACAAGGTTACAGTTGAGCTGACCCCATATGACCTGAGCAAAGGCCGTATCGTCTTCCGTAGCCGCTGATTCATTACCGTTTTCAGATATTACACCACAGGTAGCAACTTTGTATTTAACAACTTTGTATTCACCTGTGGTGTCGCTCTTCTATTAGTGCACTACATCTTCCGGCTTCTGCTTATAAGCATTGCTGAAATCGTAAGTCAGTATGCGTTTTGCCTTATCCAAGCCGATACTCACCGAACCACCGTGAACTAATGAGCCGAATAGGAGTTCATTTGCCAACGGTTTTTTCAAGCTATCCTGAATAACCCGCGCCATTGGACGAGCACCCATTGCTTTATCATAGCCTTTATCACATAACCATTGACGAGCATCCGCACTGACCTCCAGCGAAACGCCTTTTTCATCCAATTGTGCTTGCAAGGCGACAATGAACTTATCAACTACCTGTTGAATGACTTCAATAGAAAGCGTATTAAACCAGATGATACCATCAAGACGGTTACGGAATTCCGGTGTAAACACTTTCTTAATTTCTTCCATTGCATCGGAGTTGTTATCCTGCTGCTTAAATCCAATGGATTTGCGCTGTGTTTCACGTACACCCGCATTCGTTGTCATGACTAAAATGACGTTACGAAAATCCGCTTTGCGCCCGTTGTTATCAGTCAGAGTACCGTTATCCATGACTTGCAATAACAGGTTAAATACATCTGGATGTGCTTTTTCAATCTCATCAAGCAGCAATACTGAATGAGGATGTTTAATCACAGCATCCGTAAGCAATCCTCCTTGATCAAAACCAACATATCCCGGTGGTGCACCAATTAAACGACTTACTGTATGGCGCTCCATATATTCTGACATATCAAAACGCAATAATTTGATATTCAACACCTTAGCAAGCTGTACGGTGACTTCCGTTTTCCCTACGCCTGTCGGACCTGCAAGTAGGAAAGAACCCACCGGTTTATTATCCTGCCCCAACCCTGCACGACTCATCTTAATAGCTTCGGTCAATGCCGCAATCGCGGTATCCTGACCGAATACCAACATTTTCAGCCGCTCATCCAGCGTTCTTAGGACATCTTTATCACTGGCAGAAACGGTTTTTTCAGGAATCCGGGCAATCCGGGCAACGACGAATTCAATATCCGACACATTAATCGTTTTTTTACGGCGACTAATCGGCACCAGACGAGTACGCGCCCCAGCTTCATCGATCACATCGATCGCCTTATCCGGTAAGTGGCGATCAGTAATGTATTTCACCGATAAATCAACCGCAGCACGGATAGCTTTCGTGGTATAACGTACATCATGGTGCGCCTCATATTTTGGCCGCAACCCTCTAATAATCTGTACTGTCTCTTCGGGTGAAGGCTCAACAATATCAATCTTCTGAAAACGACGCGCTAATGCCCGATCTTTTTCAAAAATATTACTGAATTCATGATAGGTCGTAGAACCAATCACTCTGATACGTCCACTGGATAACAATGGCTTAATCAGATTAGCCGCATCGACCTGCCCCCCTGACGCAGCCCCCGCACCGATAATGGTATGGATTTCATCTATAAATAGAATACTTTTTCTATCCTGCTCAAGGGTTTTTAACAATGCTTTGAAGCGCTTCTCAAAATCGCCACGATATTTAGTTCCCGCTAGCAATGAACCAATATCCAACGAATAAATCGTACAATCTGCCATCACTTCCGGTACATCTTTTTGCACAATCCGCCACGCCAGCCCTTCTGCAATAGCTGTCTTACCAACCCCCGATTCTCCGACCAACAATGGGTTGTTTTTTCGACGGCGGCACAATATCTGAATTGTTCTTTCTAACTCATCCTGGCGGCCAATCAATGGATCAATCTGTCCTCTTTGAGCGAGTTGATTAAGATTAGTTGTAAAATTTTCCAACCGATCCTCTCCTGTAAGCTGCTCTTCTGCTGATTGCGTGCCTGTCTCCTGATGATCCGATTCCGAGTCCTCTTTTTGAGTTCCGTGAGAAATGAAATTAACCACGTCCAGACGACTCACATCATGTTTACGCAGCAAATAAGCCGCTTGAGACTCCTGTTCGCTAAAAACAGCCACCAGCACATTAGCACCAGAAACCTCTGAACGCCCAGAGGATTGAACATGAAATACCGCGCGCTGAAGAACACGTTGGAAGCTCAACGTTGGCTGAGTCTCCCGCTCATCATTTTCAGGTAACAACGGTGTCGTTTGTGAAATAAAATTCTCCAGCTCCTTACGCAATTGAGCCAGATTGACCTTGCAGGCTTCCAATGCTTCACGCGCTGATGAATTACTTAACAACGCCAGCAATAAGTGCTCCACGGTCATAAACTCGTGTCTGTTATCCCGTGCTTTAGCAAAGGCGATATTAAGACTAAGTTCAAGCTCTTGGTTGAGCATAAGCACCTCCCCCTAAAAATCAGTATACCTGGTCAAACTTTTTCCAGCGTACAAAGTAATGGATGCCCATACTCCCTGGCATACATATTTACCTGGGCTGCTTTAGTTTCTGCCACCTCAGCAGTATAAACCCCACAAACAGCCTTCCCTTGATAATGGACATCCAACATTAATTGCGTTGCCCGTTCAATATCATAAGAAAAGAACTTTCGTAATACGTCAACTACAAACTCCATCGGAGTGTAATCATCATTGTTAAGAATGACCTGATACATTGACGGCGGTTGCAGTTTTTGTTGTCGCTCATCCTTAATAGATTCCTTACTTTTCAAATTGTTATGATACTCGCTCATTATTTTCCCAACGGATTAATCTCTAAAACCAGCCACTGCCAGCAAATAAATTATGTTGCCATTTATCTTATCATTATCTGGGCAACTCCTTTTACCACAGACTATTCCCCTATGAAAACTCGGCATAAAAGTGCATGAACGAAACTCATATCGTTATCTATATCAAACTTTAGTCATTCAAAACAACCAGACATTTGTTCTGTGCTTGACGAGAATTTGATTTTTACTACAGTATGTTTTGTGAACAAACATAGATAATGCCACTGTTTACATGTGATTGTTTACGACTGTTATATTAATGGCTCATCTCAACCGAAATCATTAGACGAGGGATGTAAAAGTATGGAGACAGGTACTGTTAAGTGGTTCAATAATGCTAAGGGTTTTGGGTTTATTTGCCCGGCAAGCGGCGGAGAAGATATATTCGCTCATTACTCAACCATTCAGATGGACGGTTACCGGACGCTGAAAGCGGGCCAAAAGGTGAATTTCAGCGTTCACCAAGGACCAAAGGGAAATCATGCCAGTATTATTGTTCCTCTTGAAAACGAACCCAAAGGCTAAATAGCCTGGCCTGTGGGTCATAACCAGGTATTATTTTCATACGCCGCAGGCAATTACCTGCGGCGTCATATTATTTCCGCTTATTCTCTTGCCAACGCTTCGATTGGATCAAGACGAGCAGCATTACGGGCCGGCAGAAACCCAAATATCACCCCAATTGCGGTAGAACAGGCGAAAGCACTGAGTAAAGCAACAGGCTGGAAAACAAAGCTCCAGCCAGGGAGCGCTAATTGAGCGATAAATGCAATCATATAAGAGAGTGCAATGCCCAAAACGCCACCAACCAGACAAACCAAAATAGCTTCTATCAGAAACTGTTGCATCACATCACTGGTTCTTGCGCCTACTGCCATACGGATGCCGATCTCTCTTGTACGTTCAGTTACTGAAACCAACATAATATTCATGACGCCAATACCACCAACTATCAGTGAAATCACCGCCACCATCGTCAAAAACAGTTGTAAAGTATGGGCCGTTTTTTCCGCTGCTTTTACCATCATGTCCACGTTATAGGTGAAAACATCCTTTTTGCCGTGGCGCAAAGTGAGCAATTGAACTATCTTCTTTTCTATATCCTTAGAGTTATAATCATCCTTTATTCTGACAGTAATTGAATCCAGATAATTTCGGTTCATCAGACGGCTGGTCATCGTGCTATGAGGCAACCAGACATGTAATGATTTGCTACTGCCAAATGCAGCTCTCTTATCAGATATCACTCCCACAATTGTGGCCGGCATATTACCCACCAAAATCACCTCCCCAATCACATTTTTCTGGTGAGGAAACAATTTACGCTGAATATTTTTATCAATAACCACAACTTGCCCCTGACGGCGTATCATATCCAATGAGAACCCCATTCCCTGAGCAAAGCGCAGAGCATAAACCTGAAAAAACTCATCACCAACGCCAGTCACTCTTGAAGCAACATCAATGTTCCCTTTACGAAGGCGCATTTGCCCCTCAATTTCTGGTGAAACCGCCAGAATATAGGGCTGCGCTTTAATCGCGTCTGAATCCTCTATTTTTAGCGCTTGCATACTGACCGGATCATCAAGGCCAAAATCTTCTCCCGGATAAATATCAATAGTATTCGTCGCAATCTCTTTAATATCGGATAATACCGATGCCCGAGCCGCATCTCCGATAACCAAAATAGTCACGACAGAAGCAATACCAATGATAATCCCCAACATAGTCAGTAAAGTGCGCATCTTGTTGGCAACCATCGCTCGCCATGCCATAAATAAAGCTTCATTAAACCGCCCAAGGGTCTGGCGTATTGAAGATATTTTTGATGTTGACGACGGGACCTTAGTGACTTTTTTGCTTATTTTCGTACCAGAATCACTCATAATATGACCATCCTTGATCTCGATAATGCGCTGTGCCTGCGCCGCGATTTTCGGATCATGAGTGACAATAATGACGGTATGCCCCTGTTCACACAGTTGTTTGAGGATCGCCATCACCTCTTCGCCGGAATGGCTATCCAACGCTCCCGTTGGTTCGTCGGCTAAAATGACTTGCCCTCCGTTCATCAACGCTCTGGCGATACTAACCCTCTGCTGCTGTCCACCAGAAAGCTGCCCCGGACGATAGCAGGTTCTCTCTTCAAGCCCCAAACGACCAAGTAATTCTATGGCTCTCTGGCGACGTACCGCTTTAGAGGCTCCTGAGTAGATAGCAGGAATTTCCACATTCTGTTCAGCGGTCAAATGAGTTAGCAAATGATAACGCTGAAAAATAAAGCCAAAATGTTCCCGCCTTAGTGCTGCCAATTCATCATCACTCAGTTCAGCAACATTCTGTCCTGCGACCCGGTATTCACCCTGACTGGGTTTATCAAGACAACCAAGAATATTCATCAGTGTCGATTTACCCGAACCTGACGCGCCGATAATGGCAACCATCTCACCGGCATGAATAGACAAGGTGACATCATCCAGTACTTTTACCTGCTGCTCACCAGCGGGATAGCTGCGCTCTATACCTTTCAGCTCAAGTAACGCATCCATTACTCATCCTCGACTTCTTCACTACGACCAGTGATCACCTGCTCATGTTCTTTCAGGCCAGATAGAATCTGTACATTTACATCATTGCGCACACCAATGGTCACTTCTCGTTTCTCTTCTTTATCGCCATTCAAGATATCCACCTCATAGCGAGTTGGCGTAATCTGTTTACCCAGAGCAGAGATCGGGATCATTAACACATCACGATGGGAATCAAGCTGAATTTTCACTTGGGCGGTCATTTGCAAACGCAAAAGTTGCTGAGGATTAGCCACCTCAAAGCGGGCATAGAAGAAAATGGCATCATTAATCTTTTCTGGCGTCGGCAAAATATCTTTCAACACCCCTGGAAAATTTTTATCCGGTGCGCCTAATACAGTAAAAGAAGCTTTCTGGCCCGGTTTCAGGTAAATAACATCGGCCTCTGACACTTCCGCTTTTACCAACATCGTTCCCAGATCAGCCAGTGTCAGAATAGTCGGGGCTTCCTGTGCCGCAATGACTGTTTGCCCCTGAAGGGTTTTGATATTGACAACGATACCATCCATTGGCGCGGTAATCCGGGTATATTGCAAATTAGTCTGAGCAGTATCAAGGCTGGCCTGATTTTTACTGATTTGCGCCAGCAAAGTTTCTACCTTCGCTCTTTTTACTTCAACGTCCGTTTTAGCCTGATCCAATTCCTGGAGTGAGACAGCCTGTACTTTTGCCAGATTGTTCTGACGCTGTAATGTCACCTGCGCCAATTCCAATTGTGCCTTGGCTTCTATCAAATAAGCACTCAATTCTTTGATCGTGGCTTCAACTTCTTTGACCTGGTTTTGCGCAGGTTTAGGATCAATCAATGCCAATAACTGGCCTTCTGTCACCTTATCACCCACTTCAACATACAAATTCTGCAACTGACCACTTACCTGTGCGCCCACATCCACTTTTCTGACCGCGTCCAATTTCCCCGTTGCCAGTACATTTTTTTCCAAATCGCCTTTAATGATAGAGACTGTCTGATATTTAATCGCTTCTGGCCTATACAGAAAATATCCCAGAACCAATGTGATAACGGTCACAATAGCTAACAATACAACCCATCGACGTTTCGAACGAATAAAATTCATTTAAATATCACCATATTAAGCATTGGATTCAGAAAAATAGTAAAAACTTATTTCTTGCAATACCACGAAAACCTGAGATTTCCACTCATTCCAGATAGATACCGTTCCCTTTACGTTTTATATCCACTGAAAGTTATTAATAACACACCCACCTTAAGAATAAAAAATTCTTTGAGCAACAATACATTTCACTCTATCCTGGCTATTCTCTTAATGTAAAAAAATTGTTATCTTTTATTTTTATAGTCTTTACAATCGATTTTTATACTGAATTTGGATAAAAAGACGTTAATCGTTTTAAAGGATGTTAATTATGTACTCTGGGCTGCTGATCATTCTTTTGCCATTAACGTTAGGCTATCTTATCCATTTGAATAATAAAGTATTGTTAAATGCAGTTCATCACCTTCTTAACGCGATGGTCTATATCATCCTGTTTTTAATGGGGATCAGCCTGGCTTTGTTGGACGATTTAGGCCGTAACCTCTTCTCTATCTTTCAATACGCGATAACATTTTTTTTATGTATTTTTACAGCTAATATGCTGGCGTTATTCCTGCTTGAAAAGCGCGATCCTTGGATTATCAGCCCGCATAAACAGGAAAAACCCCCTTCCCGTTTACATATGGTTTTTGAATCACTGAAATTATGTGGCATGCTGATTTTAGGTTTCCTATTTGGGCTCACTGGCTGGTCATGGCTGCACTTCTCCAATCATGCCAGTGAAATCGCCTTAATCGTTTTACTGTTACTCGTCGGTATTCAATTACGTAACAACGGTATGAGCCTGAAACAGATATTGCTAAACCGCCGTGGTGCTATTATTGCGATTATCATTGCTGTCAGCGCGCTTATCGGCGGTACAATTGCGGCACTTATTCTCGGACTTCCAGTGAAAACAGGTTTAGCATTAGCTTCTGGTTACGGCTGGTATTCCCTTTCTGGCATCTTACTTTCCGACGCTTACGGGCCGGTAATCGGCAGTGCCGCATTCTTTAATGATCTGGTACGCGAACTGGTGGCAATTATGCTCATTCCAGTTCTAATCAATCGATATCGCTCAAGCGCTCTAGGATTAAGCGGGGCGACCTCGATGGATTTCACCTTGCCAGTATTACAACGGTGTGGTGGCGTCAGTATTGTTCCAGCAGCAATAGTTCACGGTTTTGTGCTAAGTTTGCTCGCACCCTTACTGATGGCATTCTTTACTTAACCAAAAGTTGAGCCACAATTAATACTTGATGTCATAAATAACGGTTCGGACGCTTCATTCATCATAAGTCGTCCGCTGCCGCTGCTTATCCTAATATGCTTACTCGTTGTGGTCGATCCATCTTTCCACGGCATGGAAATAGAATAAATAATCTTTTGTTGATAAATCACACAAATAGCAGCCAGAACGCGTTAATGATACATGTAATTGAAATATCAATTAATAATATTCTGTACATAAGATATTGCATAATTATGCTAACGAGTTTAGCATCAAACCAAATCACTGACTATTCAGAATTAAAGCATGAGTATTCAATTAAAAAGCATTGATTGCTATTACGGCGTCCAGCAGGCACTGTTTGATATTAATCTTGAGTGTTCTCCAGGGGAAACGATGGTTTTGCTAGGGCCAAGTGGCGCCGGTAAAAGTACGCTGTTGCGAGTATTAAACCTGCTGGAAATACCACGATCCGGCCAGTTGCATATAGCTAATCATCAATTCGATTTCGAACAAACACCAGGAACCAAGGAGATTCGTTCTCTACGCCAGAATGTAGGTATGGTTTTTCAGCAATATCACTTATGGCCTCATCTTACTGTTATGGATAACCTGATCGAAGCACCTTGTCGCGTACTCGGTTTATCCAAGCAACAGGCGCAGGAAAAAGCGGATAAGCTCCTTTCCCGCTTGCGCTTAGAGGATTTCGCTGGCCGATTTCCACAACACTTATCCGGCGGGCAACAGCAACGGGTCGCTATTGCACGAGCATTGATGATGGAACCCCAGGTTTTATTATTTGATGAACCCACAGCAGCGCTGGATCCAGAAATCACAGCACAGGTTGTCAATATCATCCATGAATTATCCGCTACGGGTATTACACAGATTATCGTTACCCATGAAGTGGAAATCGCCCGTAAGGCCGCAAGCCATGTCGTATATATGGAAAACGGCCACATTATAGAACAAGGTGATATCAGCCATTTTACTCAACCACAAACCAAAGCCTTTGCTAATTATCTATCACACTAACTATTAATAGGATATAGCGATGAAAAAACTACTTTTTGCAGTCCTCTTAGGCACAGTAACTTTATCTGCAACCGCCACGGAAAAAGAGACCATTCGTTTTGCCACAGAAGCCACTTACCCTCCGTTTGAGTTCATCGATGCAAATAATAAAATTCAGGGTTTTGATGTCGATTTGGCCAATGCCATCTGTGAGAAAATTAATGCCACATGTACCTTTACTAACCAATCCTTTGACAGCCTGATCCCTAGTCTGAAATTTCGTCGCTTCGACGCTTTAGCCGCCGGTATTGATATCACACCCGAGCGCCGGAAACAGGTTGATTTTACTAACACTTATTACGATAACTCCGCAGTTTTCATCTCCGTTAAAGGCAAAGTCTCCAGTACCGCAGAGCTGAAAGGCAAACTTGTGGGTATTCAGAATGGGACAACTCACCAGAAGTATCTGATGGAACAACGAAAAGAGATTAAAACCGTTCCTTATGACAGCTATCAAAATGCCATTCTGGATCTGAAAAATGGCCGTCTGGACGCCGTTTTCGGTGACACTGCCGTTGTTAACGAGTGGCTGAAAAAGAATGAAAACTTAAGTACCGTAGGTAACAAAGTCACTGACAAAAATTACTTTGGTATCGGCTTAGGTATTGCAGTTCGTAAGGGTAACAAAGATCTACAAGATAAGCTGAATAAAGCACTCGCTGACATCAAACGAGATGGCACTTATGACATCATTTATAAAAAATGGTTTAAATAAGTAGCCGAATCTCTATGAATGAATTCCAATCTCTAACAAGCGCCGCCGGCATCACCGTCGGCCTTGCCGTGTCTGCATTAGTGCTTGGTCTGATTTTAGCTATGCTATTTGCTGCTTGGGAATCAGCCCGTTGGAAACCCTTCGCCATACTTGGCACCTGTTGGGTCACTCTGTTCAGAGGATTGCCAGAAATTTTGGTCGTGCTATTCGTTTACTTCGGCGCATCACAACTTCTCATGACACTGGCTGATGGCTTTGACATTAATCTTATCTTCTGGCACTCCAGAATTCAGATAGATATTCAAGACTTTTATGTCAGCCCATTCCTTTGTGGTGTCATTGCACTTTCCCTACTCTACTCTGCCTATGCATCCCAGACACTCCGTGGTGCGATAAAAGCCATTCCGGCCGGCCAATGGGAAGCCGGTCAAGCATTAGGTCTTGGTCGCGCTGAAATATTTTTCCGCCTGATCATGCCTCAAATGTGGCGACATGCTCTACCAGGGCTCGGTAACCAATGGTTAGTTTTGTTGAAAGATACCGCGCTGGTATCGCTTATCAGTGTGAATGATCTCATGCAGCAAACCAAAAGTATTGCCACACGCACTCAGGAACCCTTTACCTGGTATATGATTGTGGCGCTTATCTATCTGGCTATCACTCTGATCAGTCAGTTTATTCTGAAAAAAATTGAGATGCATACCACTCGCTTTGATCGGAGCACTCCCTGATGCTTGAGTATATTCAACAAATTTTACCGGGTCTGCAAACCAGTCTGAGCCTGACCGTCACAGCGCTTTTTGTTGCTTTCATGATGTCCGTCTTGTTCACTATGGTTCTGACCATGAAACTGCCAGTACTGACACAACTGGTAAAAACCTACATTACTCTGTTTACCGGTACGCCTTTGTTGGTACAGTTCTTTCTGATTTATTACGGGCCTGGGCAGTTTCCATCCATAAAAGCGTACCCGTGGCTTTGGCAATTACTGTCTGAGCCCTGGCTGTGCGCAATGGTAACGCTAGCGCTTAACAGTGCGGCATATTCTACTCTGCTATTCTATGGCGCAGTAAAGGCCATTCCTGCTGGCCAATGGCAATCCTGTCAAGCATTGGGAATGTCTAAAGCACAATCTATGCGAATCTTGTTGCCCTACGCTTTTAAGCGGGCGTTATCTTCCTATTCCAACGAAGTTGTACTAATTTTCAAGAGTACTTCTCTCGCAAGTACCATTACTTTGCTGGAAGTAATGGGATACAGCCAGCTTCTATTTGGCCGCAATTATGATGTGATGGTTTTTATTGCCGCAGGGGTGATTTATCTATGCGTTAACGGCATCCTGACTTTACTAATGCGGATGATTGAACGCCGTGCACTCGCTTTTGAGCGCCATAACTGAACAGGGTTGGGTGTTCTTACTGGAACCCCATCCCCACACATTCTTTCGTTATTCAATCGTAATTTAACTTCAATAACGTTAAAACTTCGTAATGTTCGGTATGAGGAAACATATCAAACAATTGTGTCTTTTCTATACGATAGTTAACCAGTACAGCAATATCTTTCGCCATTGTCTGAGCATTACAGCTTGAATAAAGAATATAATCCGGCGCCATTTTACTGAGATAATCGCACAACACCTTACCAATTCCCCGGCGAGGTGGGTTTACCAAAACCAATTGCGGAATTTTATCTTTTGCTACAGCAAAATGTGTTGAGTCCAAAGCTTGAAACTCGATGTTTTCCAAACCCAGTGTTTTCGCCGAATCGCGGGCACAATCAATGGCTTCTGAGCTGATTTCAATGCCGGTTAAACAGGTATTTTTATCTGCGCAATGCAGACCAAAACCCCCAACACCACAGAATAGATCCCACATGCTACTGATTTTCAGTTCACGAACCCAACGCCCTGCTGTTGCATACAATTCAGAAGCCATTTTCGGGTTAGTCTGGAAAAAGCTATGTGGACGGATGTAAAGAGGAATGCCATTGAACTGTTCTTTCAGCGCCTTTTGTTCAGTAAACAGAATCTCTTTTTCCCCCTCCAAAATCGCCATATGGATTGGCTGAATATTGGCAGAGATCACCGTAAGCTGTGGCAATCGCTCACACAACCGGGGTAAAGCACGCTCCAGTTGAGCAATTTTTGTTTCAGAACGCAGTACAAAACGTAACATCATTTCACCGCTATGACGGCTTTCTGTCAGCAACAAATATTTCAGTTCACCCCGTTTACGAGCAACGTTATACGGCGTCAAGCCGGCACAAGCAATGAACGATTTAACAACATCGAATACAGGCTGAAAATGCGCTGGATAGAGGGGACAATGACACAGATCAACCGCCGTGCCATCACGATGCAACATGCCTAACAATGGGCGTTCTACACTGCCACTGACGACCATTTTAGCTTTATTACGAAAGGCATCTTGTTGGCTGGCAATTGGAGGTAACCATTGCTTCACAATAGCTTGAGGTAATAACTGCTTTAAATTCTGCTGCTTATCTTCTAACTGCTGAGAATAGGGTTTTTCGAGCCACTGACAAGAGTGACAGTGCCCCGCAGAATAATGCGTACATTGCATGGTTGGATGACCGTGTTGAAAATATTAGTGCAAAGTAAAAGTCGGCACCTTAACAGAAGCTTGTGATTCCTCTTCCTCTTCAATGTCACTCTCGATTTCGATATCACGATTAATATACAACAAATTATTACTGTGAATTTCAAAAATCACCCCCGCAATCTGCTCTTCGCTTTGTTGCAAGAAATGAGAAAACTGGGAAAAAGTCAGCCCGGCTGAAACAAGGAAAGATTGACACACCACCAATTTCGGTAGGTTTTCATCCTGAATATCAAGAAAAGCCTTGATTGTCAACGAACTGGCATTAATCTGGCTTAGATTAGCCATCAAAGGAATAATGGCGGTTGGCTTAACTTCAGCCAACGCAGAAAACAAGATTACATTGTCCAACAGATCAATTTTAGCATCAAATAAACCATCAATATTCTGCATATGAGGTAGATGCAGCGCCTGGCATGAATCGCACTCAAAGTAGGAAATTTTGAGCTGATCCAACCACTCACGCAATACTGATAAGTCAGGAATGACAAGTGAACTCATCTAACAACCCCATACAACGGAAAATGAAAAAGCGCTATAGCTTACGAAATAATTCTTTATCGCGCCATCACCAATAACTGATAAATTATTTTTACTTACCGTTATCACTACCTTCTACCTTATTTTTGCTCTCTTTTTTATGATCAACTCCCAAAAAAGAGAGGCCATACACTGCACGCCAAATGATATTAACCGCAGCAGGAACCAAACAACCTATGCCGATGAAAATCATAACAACATGTGCTTCTGGCGTCATTAGTAAATCTGTTAAGATGACAATATCATTAATAGTCAAATATGACAGGATTAAGCATAAAATTCCGACAATTTCTAGCAGGATAACCTGTTTTGGCATATCTGCCAATGAACTCATATTGCCTTGATGACTTTTCATCGCATCCTCTCTTAACAACCTGATGCTACATTATACTACCGGAAACACTGTTACCAAAATTGGTATGATGAATTAAAACAAAAGGCAATTTCTGCTTTTTTTTACCGATCGATACAGGCATAGTAGCTATCAAATAAGCATGAGTAACGCATCAAACCGCATTATTTTAATATAACCAAGAGGAGTTTATATGTTTACTGTGATTTTCGGTCGTCCTGGCTGCCCGTACTGTGTCCGCGCGAAAGAGCTGGCGGAACGACTGAAAGAGCAGCGTGATGACTTTGACTTCCGTTATGTTGATATTCACGCAGAAGGTATCACTAAAGCTGATCTGGAAAAAACAGTTGGTAAACCCGTAGAAACCGTCCCGCAAATTTTTGTTGATGAGAAACATATCGGTGGCTGCACTGACTTCGAAGCGTACGTAAAAGAACACCAATTGCTACAATAATCGAACTTCCCGTTTTACTTTCGCTGCGGTAAAAACCGCCATTGATTATTCGTCACAATGGACTCGGTTGATTTGTGCAAAAAATGTTATTTTCATCAAATTGAAAAAAATCTGTTTTTTTTTCTTATCACGAAGAACTTTTTTGCCAAACCGTAGTCTGAATTAATGCCACTGCTTTTCTTTGATATCCCCATATTGAGGAACCCGATAGTTAATCCATTTTGGTTCAAGACTATCGGGTTTTTTTATTGTCTGAAGAGTATACCGTTCATAAACACATATACCCTATAGATTTCAAGATGCATCGCGACGGCAAGGGAGCGAGTCCTCAGGAGCATAGATAACTATGTGACCGGGGTGAGTGAGTGCAGCCAACAAAGAGGCAACTTGAAAGATGACGGATATAACCGATTCTACAGATGATCAACCTATCAACCACCGATACTATCAACGCGCTGATCTAGATATTATCATCATATATATCAATGAATTGATTAGTTTTTGTCAGGATGACTGCCAGATATTCCCTTGGTGGAAATATAAACCAAAAATAAATAACACCAACAATTAAGATAATTACGCTTTACTCTCAGGTCAGCCAACTTTACCCTCTTGCGTCCGACTGTCGTGATGTACATAAGTGACTATATGTGAGGCCCGATTTGTTAGAACAAATAAATCATGATCTGTTTACCTTTTTCAATGCTACGCCTGAATCATCACCAGCCATGATTGCAATAGCGACGTTTATTGCAAAATACCTGGTTCTTATTTTCCCTCTAATATTGGCTAGTTTCTGGTTCTGGAGTTCAGAGCGTACTCGCCCTTATCATCGGGTTATCGTCAGTAAAACCACCGTTGCCTTCTGTTTTGCTATGCTAACTTCATACTGTATCGGTTTACTCTGCCCTCACGACCGCCCTTTTGCAGAAGGTTTTGGTTATAACTTTCTTCCTCACGCGCCAACAACCTCATTCCCAAGTCATCATGGAACAACCGTCTTCACTTTCGCTTTATCCTTTTTATTCTGGTATAGGATTTGGCCGGGCTTATGCATGATGGCGATTGCACTGGCAATTGCATGGGCCAGAGTCTATTTAGGCGTTCACTGGCCGATGGATATGGTCGGGGCATTTATCGTCAGCCTAATGGGATGCACTTTTGCACAAATAATATGGAGCCTGTCTGGTGAACGTTTACAAAAAAGATTGAACAGTCTGTACCAACATTGCTGCGCTTTTCCTATCCGTAAAGGCTGGATAAAAAGCTAGCAACATAAATGCAACTTAGTGACTTGAGATAAACGAACGCTATTTCAACCAAAGTCTTTTTATTAGAAATTATTGGCTAATTTTACATACCAAAATGGACATGAGTTAACCAGCAGGGTAATATCCTGTACCCTATTTAGCATTTATTTGCGCTTAAATTCAACTCAACGATTTTCATATAAATCAATAAATCTATATAAATCACTATGTAAATAGATATATAACGAAAGAGATTATTAAAACTTGATCAAAGAATGGCTAGCACATCTTTCATTCATATTATTGATGCTATTAATCTATTATTCTGGTTTTATCTATATCTTTCACAAAGATACAAACATTACATAAGAGATATCTATTTTAAAATCTGGTAAAAAAATTGATATTTATCAATTTATTAACCATTTACTCTATTTGCCATTTTCATTCATTAATATGTAAACGAATAGACAAGAAATAACAAAAACATAAGAGAATAATAAGAGTTGAGTCATGGGCAAATTGAGGCTATAATTTGAACTCATTAAAATTTGCAATATTTAGACAACAATTACACTAAATCTCGTAATATGATGACTTTTCGAGATATATTCCGCATTTGAGACTATGATCACGGTACTATTCACTAAAAATCGCTATCTTGCCGCTATCAAAAGTCTGGTCTTAAAATTTCCAGACTTTCTTTCAAAAAAGAAAGTAAAGCGAAAATTTCGGCTTGTTAATTTAAAGTCCAATTTTCGACCAAGATGTTAATGTGGTAATAAAAACGTTTAAATAAACACCAGAGATATTTGAAAAATTTATTTTTTATAAAGAAAGAGTTAGGCCACATGTATTTGCATTTATTGCATACTTGCGGCATTGTAATTTCATTTTTTAATTTACCGCGTTATTCTCGGAGATAACTATGGATATGACTCAAACAGGTACGATAGCATCGCAGGCGACCAGCCCAAGCGATTATAAAACCTGGCGTAAATCAGATACAGTATGGATGCTTGGCCTATATGGTACTGCGATTGGTGCCGGTGTATTATTCTTACCCATCAATGCCGGTATTGGTGGCCTACTACCTCTTTTGGTGATGGCGCTACTAGCTTTCCCAATGACTTTCTTCGCCCACCGCGGGATGTGTCGTTTCGTTCTATCCGGTAAAAACCCTGGCGAAGATATTACCGAAGTCGTAGAAGAACACTTTGGCAGCCTGGCAGGTAAACTTATCACCCTGCTCTACTTCTTCGCTATCTACCCGATTCTCTTAGTTTACAGCGTTGCTATTACCAACACCGTAGACAGCTTTATTGTTCACCAATTACATCTGCCATCACCCCCCCGTGCCCTGCTGGCTCTGATCCTAATCATTGGTGTAATGACCATCATCCGTTTCGGTGAACAGGCTATTGTTAAGGCAATGAGCGTGCTGGTATTCCCATTTGTTGCCGTTTTGATGCTACTGGCGTTTTATCTGATCCCTAACTGGAATACCGCAATCTTCGAAAACATCAGCGTTTCTGCATCGAGTGCAAGTCATGGGCTGCTCATCACTCTATGGCTAGCGATCCCAGTAATGGTGTTCTCCTTCAACCACTCGCCAATTATCTCGGCGTTTGCTGTGGCAAAACGTGGAGAATATGGTGAAAATGCTGAGAAAAAATGCTCCCGCATTCTGGCTTACGCCCATATCATGATGGTTGTAACCGTGATGTTCTTCGTATTCAGCTGCGTATTGAGCCTGTCTCCAGAAAATCTGGCAGAAGCCAAAGCACAAAATATTTCTATTCTGTCTTATCTGGCTAACCACTTTAATACACCAGTGATTGCCTACATCGCTCCGTTTATTGCATTCATAGCAATTACCAAATCTTTCCTTGGCCATTATCTGGGTGCGCGTGAAGGTTTTAATGGTATCGTGGTTAAGACATTGCGTGACCAAGGTAAAACTATTGAGCCTAAAAAGCTGAATCGTATCACGTCCATTTTCATGTTAGTAACGACTTGGATTGTCGCTACTCTGAATCCAAGTATTTTGGAAATGATCGAAAGATTAGGTGGTCCTATTATCGCAATGTTGCTGTTCCTTATGCCAATGTATGCAATCAGCAAAGTTCCTGCAATGCGCAAATATAGCGGCAAGCTGAGTAATCTGTTTATCGTCTTTATGGGGTTAGTTGCTATCTCTGCTGTCCTCTACTCACTGTTTGCATAATAAATATTTGGTTGCTGTTCTCTTCAAGCGGGCAGCAACCGAATAATGACATGAGCTAGCTAGCGGAAAAATTTAAACTACACGACCCACTTCACCCAATCCCCCTGCTGTTCATCATATTGCCATAAATCGTCTTCGTTGAAATATCCCCGTTCGTCTATTGGTACCTCCTGCTGCTCTTCTTCGTCCCATTGTTGCCACAACTTATCTGTCAGGATATAAGGCGTCTTGGTCGCAATCTCTCCAGTAAAAGGAAACCTATTGCCAGTCTCCTCAAGACGGATAAACTTAGCATCGGTAGAAATATTAGAGATAACTACAGCCTCAGTTGCTGAAGGAAAGAGAATATAACCATTAATCAGTGGGAAATATCGTGGCAAACCCGGCTTATACGGTGGTGGAATGATATCAACGGCGTTCCACATAAGAATATAATCTAACCCCTCATCGTTATTAGGCCCCATTGGATAACCTTGGTAAAAATAACGATTATGAATTGAATAATTATCCGTCAATACATATGCAATATAAAAATAGTAACTAATCAGATCGACTTCTTCTGTTCTAAACGTACCGAATATTGAATGTAAAGGAAATGTTCCCATGCCACCAAGGAGACCAAGAACCTCATACTGTTCATCATGACCATATTGATCAATATATTTCCCCGTCTTGATTTTCGACACCTGCATATCTGTCAAAATATTATCTCGTCCATTACTTGGATTGAATCTATATCGACCATAAAGAAAGTGCAGACTATCCTCATAAATGTAAGTAAATTGCTCCTGATTAAGCTTATGGAGAGGATTAGGTTTATCCGTCCACCGTTTGTCATCACCTAAATTATTGCGATTTCCAAAACGGATAGAAAGCGCTAACGGATCAAGATATGACATATAACCACCTTTTCATCATAGAATAATGAGCCTATACGCCCATTAAAAAACGATAATTATTTTCCCAACAACGGTTTAACACTATATTGTCATGCCAATTTATAACTGCCTCTCCAGTATTACCTTAAATGTGTTACTGCTAAAGCACTATACCCGTTATCTTTCAAGTTGTCTCTTTGTTGGCTGCACTCGCTCACCCCGGTCACATAGTTACCTATGCTCCCGGGGATTCACTCCCTTGCCGTCGCGATCCATCTTGAAATCCATAGGGTATATTTCTAATAACATTAATTTATTGATAAATATAAAATTATTCTAATACAATTTAACCTTAATATTGAAATAGTTAGTGACATTTCTATTTTATACACTATTGAGTTTTTTAAATAATAGACGAACACTTCATAAAGAAAAATTTTTTTTATAAAAAACACATACAATATCTCATTCACATTAATATTTATATAAATTTCAAATAAATAAATTAACCATATTTACTTACAACAATCAAAAATATAATTAAAAATTTTAATTATCAAACTAATCATTCAAAATAAATAAATTTTCAATTATATTTTAATTTAATCTAATTATATACGATATAAAAAATCCCAGTTATTTTATATTTATCACATCAACAATTTATTTTCTATTTTTTAATAAAATGACTCTATATATCAGGCAATTACATTATTTTTTCAAATTTATTTGACAACCTATAAATGGCACCTATAGTTATATGTGTTAGAGAAAATGTTATATGCCAATTAAAAACGTTAACTGTCCTATATTTTTAGCGCAAAAAAAATTTCTTATGTAGATTGCTTTTATAGTAGAAGTACCAACCACCTTATATTTCTCAAACGGACGGTTTTCCGTTCTTTATTCTGAGATAATATAGGCTTATTTATCAATTAATTAAATTATATTTTGGAGTTTATATTATGATTAATGACATGCATCCTTCTTTAATTAAAGATAATAATATAGTAGATGACGTAATGCTACGTAGCTGTAAAATCATTGCAATGAAAGTTATGCCAGACAAAGTTATGCAAGTTATGGTGACTGTATTAATGCATGATGGCACATGTGAAGAAATGCTTTTGAAATGGAATCTGCTAGACAATAGAGGCATGGCGATTTATAAAGTCCTGATGGAAGCGCTTTGCGCTAAGAAAGATGTGAAAATAAGCACCGTAGGAAAAGTTGGTCCTCTCGGCTGCGATTACATTAATTGCGTAGAAATCTCTATGTAAAATAATCGCTTGTTGAAATGCTTGAGCCAAATAATAGATTCCTAATAGAAATTCAATCTTACTGAAGCGATCTCATCAATCGCCAAATACAGTACTGTTGTGATAGGAGTTTGGCAAAACATTTCTCTGGTATAATGAAGCTGACTTTTATAACGGCACATTCTACCCTATCTAAGGCAGAGCGTAATATTAACGTTCTGCCTACCATAGTTAAATTTAATAAAAAAACAAACTCATAAAAATAACAGAAAACAAACTTTCAATAAATTAAAATTAATTAACTTAGTTATCTGTTTTACACAAAAATATCAATATATTATTATTAAAATTTAATTTCACTAAAAAAATTTCTTTCAGAAATTATTCTAATAATAGCACATACTATCCATTCAATCTTTAAAAACAGGGTAGGACAACATCTCTTTATTTCACCCCGTAAATACTTAACAACATACGTAATTACATCAATAATATTTACACATTGTAATTGTTAATAAAATATTATACACTTAGGTATTATTAAATCCAAAATAGATTTAAGTAAATTAATTTCAAAGATTGCAATCATATATATCCATGCGAAATACTATAGGATAAGAATAATTTCATAATGTTTTATTTAAATATCAACTAGAAAATTAAAATTTAAATCATTCACCACATACTGCCAGTACGCTTCAATTCCTGCCGCCCCTTCCATACCCATACTCTATTAATAAGAATATCCTGCATAAATAATGCCCACCGGAACAGATTGTAATTTCTCCATTTCAACGGTAGTAAATAAATATCAATATTATTTTTTGATTAGAGTGATGCATTTGATTATTATAACCATTTAGAGGAAATATATTATTGGCGACTTTTTAACAGCATCAATAATTATATAATACAGATAAACTTTTAATATAGATTACAATTACAAATTACCTTATATTTCTTCGGCGGACAAATGACTTCTCCGTACATTTTAGTAAAAATTTCTATTTTTCAATTACGTTAAATTAAAAGGTTAACACGATGAACTATACAAATCCTTCTTCTAATGAAGCGGTAACAGAAAATAAACCTGAACAGACTTCTCCAAACCCTAATTACTATTTCGCTGTTGGTACAGTAACTTCAGTTCAGGCTGCACCTGATCAAAACCAATTGCAAGTGACTGTCACTATGCAATTCCCTAACGGCAAATTTAACTATCTGTTATGGTGGAATGCTCAGGACTACAGAGGTTCAGCACTGTATCATCTTCTTCTGAACGCTTGCAGTAATAACAAACGTGTAAATATAACTTCTTCATCAGCGGTTTCTCCTGGTGGTTACAATTATATCTACAACGCAACATTATTGGCTTCTTAATATAAAGTCATAAATTGCTAAATAGCTCCACCTAATTCCTTATTGTTAAAATAGAAATTGAGTGTAGTATTTCTCTGGTAGAACTAAGCTGATGTTGAGTAAAGCTAAAAATATTTTCTACCAGTTACTCCCTTCTCCAGGCAGAACCTTAATCACAAGGTTCTGCCTGTTCTAACAACACCGCTTTAAATTCACGATAATTAATAAATAATATCTTATTTCAATAATGCTATTTCGGTGTCATTAATCTATATTCAATGAATTTAAAAACCATTTCAAATAGAAAATAAAAACTTACAAGAGTAATAAAAAAAACAATAATAGACCTAAAATTAACTCTAATAAATTTATTAATCATATATTTAACACACCCGATAACAACATATTAAAACAATTGTATTAAATCTATTTCTGAACATTGATATTTTAATTTTTTACAAATTAATTTCCTATCTAATATTACCTATAAAATAATAAAAACCCAATTAAACCCCATTTTCTTGACAAATATCAATAACGCTTACTACTATTAATCTGTATTCTATTCAGAAATGGCTATTTAACAGGATTCTCTACTAGCTATGAACTCCGATATGAAGGTATCTTAACGCCCAGTTCGGTGCGGTCCGTTTTGCGTATAACAAGGCGCTGCACATTAAAAAACACGTTTATAAGCGTTACGGCGTAAATTTAAACCCGCGTAAAGACCTAAATCCTTTGCTGGCAGCGGCAAAAAAATCCCGTCAATATGCCTGGCTTAAAGAATATGATTCTATTGCCTTACAGCAGGCTGTGATTAACCTGAATACCGCATTTGATAACTTCTTTAATCCGAAGTTGAAAGCGCATTTCCCGGCATTTAAAAGTAAGCACGTTTACGGCGGGGAGCAGTCATAACTGAGATCGAATTATGGGCTTACTGGCAAGATAAACCTGAGGGTGTCTTGTTATTCAAAGGCCGGTATAACGGATCTGCTATAAAAAATAGCAAATGTTACTCTCTAGATGGAAAAAAATAAGTGTAAAACGTGCGCGGCAAAATGCCGCGCCCTAAATCAGAAAGAATATAAATCCACCCAACCTGCCACATAAACCTTATATTGACGTCAAATCAACCAAAAATCGCCTTAAACCAACCACTAACTTTCATCACAATCAAATCCCAAATACGGCTAAAAAAGTTACCTTCCTCTACCGCCTCTTTAACCACCAAAGGACGTTGTTCAATGACCTTATCCCCTAATTGGAAGTTAATCACACCAACAACCTGATTTTTCGTCAAAGGCGCTGTTAATGGAGTCTGATTTAATGTGTAACTGGCTTTCAGATTTTTTAACTGCCCACGAGGAATAGTGATCGCCGCATCTTTTTCTACGCCGAGAGCAACATCTGAACGCTTGCCATACCAAACCTTTTCTGAAACAAACGGCTCGCTAACTTTAATAGGTGTTACCGTTTCATAAAAACGGAATCCCCATGCAAGTAATTTTTCACTTTCAGCAAAACGAACCCGATCACTTGGTGCGCCTAACACCACAGAAATCAGCCGCATAGATCCCTCTGTCGCTGAAGCAACCAGATTATAACCGGCACCGCTGGTATATCCTGTTTTCACACCATCGACATTCATATTTTTATTCCACAACAATCGGTTACGGTTAAGCTGTTGGATTTTATTGAAGGTAAATGTTTTCTCTTTATGCAGAGCATACTCATCAGGAACATCACAGATCATCGCCTGACTCAATACCGCCATATCACGAGCAGTACTGAATTGGCCTTCAGCATCCAATCCATGAACCGTACGAAAATGGGTGTTAGTCAACCCAAGCGCTTTTGCATAATTGTTCATCAGACTAACAAATACATCCTGACTGCCCGCCACATAATCAGCCAAAGCGATGCTGGCATCATTACCAGATTGAATAACAACGCCACGATTCAGATCGATCACTTTTACCCTGTCACCGGGTTTAAGAAACATAAGCGAAGAACCTTTCAGTATGGGATTTCCCGTCGCCCAAGCATCTTTTCCCACAGTAACGACATCTTCCGACGTAATTTTTCCTGCTTTTATCGCCTGACCGACAACATAACTGGTCATAATTTTTGTCAGACTGGCTGGATCAAGCCGCTCATCGGGATTACCCTCAGCCAGAATTTTACCGCTGTCATAATCCATTAACACATAAGCTCTAGCGTCCACGGGTGGAACAACAGGTTCATCCGATGCATAAACACGGGCACTTACCATTGATGCCACTATCAGCACCGCAATCACACATTTCATCGTCATCGCCAGACTTTTCTTCATCATCGTTCCCCTTTACTTAATAAGAAAAAATGTCAAATTCTTATTAATATAAAATGTTGTACGACAAGAAACCAACGTAAACAGTGTAAAGATTGTGCCGATCATGGGTTTTCATTTAACCTGATAGAGGTTATTGGTAACAAATAGACGATTTTCTTATCATCCCGATTCAAGGAGAAGCTCATGCTAACCATTTGGGGCCGTAAAAACTCTTCCAATGTAAAAAAAGTGCTCTGGTGTCTGAAAGAACTCGGTGTACCGTATAATCAAGTAGATATTGGCGGTAAATTTGGCAAACTGGATGACCCGCAATATTTGAAAATGAATCCGAATGGAAAAATCCCTTGTTTACAGGAGGGCGATTTTATTTTGTGGGAATCCAACGCAATTGTTCGTTATCTTGCCGCAAAATTTGGTAAAGATATACTTTATCCACAAGATCTACAGGAAAGAGCGAATGCGGATAAATGGATGGATTGGGTTGGTTCACATCTGTTTCCTTATATCAGACAACTCATGATAGGTTTTATTCGCACACCGGAAGCAGAGCGGGATCAAAAACAAATAGAACAAACCCTGGCTGAAATCGAAAAACTGATGAAAGTGCTCGATAACATTCTGGCAGAACAGAAATATCTTTCTGGCGATAAATTTGGCATGGCGGATATTGCATTAGGGCCTATGATTTATCCTTGGCTTAATATTCCAATCAAACGTCCATCTCTGCCAAATATTGAACGCTGGTATCAGTTAATGGCAGAAAGACCAGCGTTCAAAGAAATTGTCATGATTGAGTTAAGTTGAGAAAAATCAGCTCATTGGCATCCATCTGGGATCGGGATATTGATACTTAAATCCTAATTCCTGACAAATACGGCTGCCATCAACAATTCTACTTCCCACCTGAGTTTCCTCTCTGGAAAACTCAGGTGGAACTAAATCAAGCTGATTACTGGCCTTAGGGTAAAATTCAACTTTGGTTGGGTGAACAGGCGCACATAAATTATAAATATGCCCACCGTCAGTCCTCTGAATTAATAAATTAATGGCTGAAATAACATCATCCTGATGAACTAAATTGACCGGCTGATTACCCCCTTTAACTCCCTTTTTCCCCGCCAGAAAACGCCCGGCATGACGACCACTGCCTACCAAACCGGCTAAACGCAAAATATCAACAGAAATATTTGGCAGTTTGTGCAACCAATTCTCTAATTCAACCAATGCCTGAGCGGAAAGTGTTTCAGGGCAAAAAGGCGCATCTTCATTGAGATTGCCAGCAACAAAACCATAAACAGAAGTAGAACTGGTGAAAATAATCCTTGGCACAGAGTACGAAAGAGCCGTATCGACAATTAACTGAACTGCCCTAACATAGTTATAACTGCCACCCGCAGTGTGGCTTGCCGGTAAAGTAATAATCATCACATCAGCTACCATCAGTTGCTCTAAATCATCGAGCGCGCAATTGATCTGAGGTTCCAGTTGTAACAAATAACATTCGATACCAGACATACGTGCTGCCTCTACACCATCCGGCGTCGTTTTACTGCCAACAACCTGCATACCACTACAACTCAATGCTTTGGCTAGTGGCATCCCCAACCAACCCAGACCGATAATGGAAACTTTTTTCATCACCACTCCTGCTATGCCTGATATTACTTTGATTATGCAAACAATCCGAACATTAAGCCACTGTTATTATTGATCCTATATTTCTCCCATAGGAGGGAATATTTCAAGTAAAAACAAAACATTATTATGAGATAAATTTATTGTTAAAAAAATAGATTGCTTTTAAGCCGTCAAATCGTATAGGTTGAATAGCAAGCAAAAAATTTAACCTCTGTTGGTCAGTGAATAAAAGTAACCGGCAGTAAACAGTCCGCAATCATAAACAAAGAGAAACCATTATGATCCGCATTCAATTTAGCCATTACCATCATCATCATCCTGATTAGTCTTTCAGGCGATTGTGTGCTGGAAGACGTTTAGCGGGTCTTCCGGTGGCATGAATGCGATAAAAACCCTCGGAAGGATCCTTCCGAGGGTTTTTTTATGTTTCCGATTTTAAGTGGGGATGAAAATGTTAGATAAATCACATTTACGTATCGCAATGCAGAAATCAGGCCGATTAAGCGAAGATTCACGAGAATTACTGGCTCGCTGTGGCATTAAAATCAATCTGCAACAACAGCGCCTAATTGCATTCGCAGAAAATATGCCCATTGATATCTTGCGGGTACGCGATGACGATATTCCAGGGTTGGTTATGGATGGCGTCGTCGATCTGGGTATTATCGGTGAAAATGTGCTGGAAGAAGCGCTATTAAGCCGTCGCGCTCAAGGAGAAGATCCTCGTTATTTCACTTTACGCCGCCTTGATTTCGGTACTTGTCGCCTTTCACTGGCCGCGCCTCTAGACTACAACTACACTGGCGTCGAATGTTTACAAAATGCCCGTATCGCAACCTCTTACCCTCACCTACTAAAACGTTATCTCGATCAGAAAAAAATCCACTTTAAATCCTGTCTGCTAAATGGCTCAGTTGAAGTTGCTCCCCGCGCCGGGTTAGCCGATGCCATCTGTGATCTGGTTTCAACTGGCGCAACACTGGAAGCGAATGGTCTGCGGGAAGTAGAAATTATCTACCGTTCCAAGGCCTGTCTTATTCAACGTGATGGAGAAATGCCCGCCGATAAACAGCAATTGATTGAGAAACTGTTGACCCGCATTCAAGGGGTAATTCAGGCCCGTGAATCCAAATACATCATGTTGCACGCACCAAGTGCAAAACTTGAAGAAGTGATTGCTCTGCTACCAGGGGCGGAACGTCCAACGATTTTACCGCTGGCGGGGGATCAGAACCGCGTTGCCATGCATATGGTAAGCAGTGAAACACTGTTTTGGGAAACGATGGAGAAGCTTAAATCCCTTGGCGCCAGCTCCATTTTAGTCTTGCCGATTGAAAAAATGATGGAGTAAACGAAAATGACTGACCGTTTCGATACCCTGATCCATTGGCAGGAATGCCATGATGACCAGCAAAACGCTTTACTAACACGCCCTGCTATTTCAGCTTCCGTAGAAATCTCCCATACAGTGGAACACATTCTGCATGCGGTAAAAGAGTATGGCGATCACACTCTGCGTGAATTCAGCCGCCGTTTCGACAAAACGGTTATTAAAAATATCCGTATTTCGCCGGAAAAGATCGCTGCCGCGGAAAACAGCCTGAATGACGACATTAAACAGGCAATGAAACAGGCAATGAATAATATTCGCGTTTTCCACGAAGCGCAGAAGCCTATAAAGATCGAAGTAGAAACCCAACCTGGGGTCTATTGTCAACAAGTAACACGGCCTATCGATTCTGTCGGGCTCTATATCCCCGGAGGTTCTGCACCATTACTTTCTACCGTTTTGATGCTCGGAATACCTGCTCAAATAGCGGGTTGCCATAAAGTTGTACTTTGTTCCCCGCCACCGATTGCCAATGAAATTCTCTATGCAGCCACACTGTGTGGAATTACGGAAATATTCCAGATTGGTGGTGCTCAAGCCGTTGCTGCTATGGCATTTGGAACAGAATCCGTACCCAAAGTAGATAAAATTTTTGGCCCAGGTAACGCTTATGTCACTGAGGCCAAAAGACAAGTTAGTCAGCGCGTAGATGGTGCCGCCATCGATATGCCTGCCGGCCCATCGGAACTGCTTATTATCGCCGATGCGGGAGCAAACCCTATCTTTGTGGCTGCCGATTTACTCTCACAAGCAGAACATGGTCCTGACTCACAAGTGATATTGGTTACACCTGATGAAGCGTTAGCCAGAAAAGTGATAGCGGAAATCGAAAAACAGCTTACCCTGCTTTCCCGCAATCAAATTGCCACCAAGGCATTAGCGCACAGCCGAATTATTGTGACAACAAGCCTGCAACAGTGTGTGGAAATCAGCAACCGCTATGGCCCAGAGCACCTGATTATTCAAACTCGTCAACCAGAACAACTGGTTGAAAAAATCACTAGCGCCGGTTCCATTTTTCTCGGTGACTGGTCGCCGGAATCTGCGGGAGATTACGCATCAGGAACCAATCACGTATTACCAACTTATGGCTACACCTCAACCTATTCCAGCCTTGGTCTGGCAGATTTCTTAAAGCGTATGACAATTCAACAACTGACGCCGCAAGGGCTGCTGAACCTATCTCAGACCATTGAAACACTGGCGCAAGCAGAACAACTGACCGCTCATAAAAACGCTGTCACTTTACGTGTGGCGGCGCTGAATATTGCCGGTCAAGGAGTGAATATGAATAACATTTTTGACGCCAACCGGTTGGCACGAGAAAATATCCGCAAATTAACCCCTTATATGTCTGCTCGTCGCCTTGGCGGCAAGGGTGATGTTTGGTTGAATGCCAATGAATACCCACTAGCCCCTGATTTCCAATGCACTCAGCAAACATTGAACCGCTATCCTGACTGCCAGCCCGCCTCGGTTATCCGCCGTTATGCCGCCTATGCCGGTTTACAACCCGAGCAAGTATTAGCCTGTCGTGGTGCTGATGAATCCATTGAACTTCTAATCCGCGTATTTTGTGAACCCGGACAAGATGTGGTTCTGTTTTGCCCTCCGACTTATGGTATGTACAGTGTCAGCGCTGAAGCTTTTGGTGTCGAACAAAAGAAAATTGCTGCACTAGAAAATTGGCAACTGGATATCGAAGCGATCGAAAATAACCTTGACCGGGTAAAATTGATCTATATCTGTAGCCCTAATAACCCAACAGGAAACTCAATTAATCCTGATTCATTGCGTAAAATTCTGGAACTGACCGCCAATCGCGCAATTGTCACTATCGATGAAGCCTATATTGAATTTTGCCCGGAAAATAGTATCGCAGGCTGGCTAAAAAACTATCCAAATTTAGTCATTTTGCGAACCCTCTCGAAAGCTTTTGCTTTAGCCGGTCTGCGCTGTGGATTTACTCTCGCATCTGTGGATATCATCACTCTGTTGTTAAAAGTGATTGCACCTTACCCGCTTTCCACTCCTGTTGCAGATATTGCAGCACAGGCACTGACAGCAGAAGGCATCGCAATTATGCAAAAACGTGTCGTTGAGATCAGGGAAAACCGCAATGACTTACAACAGGCGCTGAATAAATTAGCCATCGTTGAAAAAGTATTCCCCAGTGAAACCAACTATATATTGGTGAAATTCTATGACGCAGAAACTGTTTTCAGAACATTATGGCATCAGGGCATCATCCTGCGCGACCAGCGCAAACAGCCCGGTTTAGAGGGTTGCCTGCGGATCACCATCGGCAGCCGTAAAGAGTGTGAGCGAGTGGTTGAAGCCATCAGCGCCCTTTCCACTGTAAATGAACAACCAAAGGAGACAGCAAACTGATGAACCAGAAACTCCTTTTTATTGATCGGGATGGTACACTGATCACTGAACCGCCAACAGATTTTCAAGTTGATCGTCTGGATAAACTGGTACTGGAAACCGAGGTTATTCCTGCTCTGCTTGCCCTGCAAAAATCGGGGTTCAAACTGATTATGATCACCAATCAGGATGGTCTTGGCACAGATAGTTTTCCATTAGAACAATTTGAACCGCCACATAACCTGATGATGCAGATTTTCAATTCTCAAGGTATCCATTTTGATGAAGTTTTAATCTGCCCTCACAAACCAGAAGAGAACTGTCATTGCCGTAAGCCAAAAATAAAACTAGTGGAAAAATATCTGGCAGAAAGCATGATGGATACCGCTAACAGCTATGTGATTGGTGACCGGGAAACCGATCTGCAACTGGCAAAAAATATGGGCATTCAGGGGTTACGTTATCATCCGAAAAACCTTAGCTGGTCCGCCATCAGCGAACGACTAACCCGTCAAGACCGTCACGCTCATGTTCAACGTGTCACTAAAGAGACATCCATCAACATTGACGTTTGGCTTGATCATGAAGGTGGCAGCGATATCAATACCGGTGTCGGTTTTTTTGACCATATGTTGGATCAAATTGCTACTCACGGTGGTTTCCGCATGCATGTTCAGGTTAAAGGCGATCTCTGTATTGATGATCACCACACCGTTGAGGATACCGGTCTGGCATTAGGGGAAGCATTGAAACTGGCTTTAGGAGATAAACGGGGTATCTGCCGTTTTGGTTTTGTGTTGCCAATGGATGAATGCCTTGCCCGCTGTGCTCTCGATATCTCCGGTCGCCCTCATCTGGAATATAAAGCTGAATTCAAACACCAGCGGGTAGGTGATCTGAGTACTGAAATGATTGAGCACTTCTTTCGTTCACTCTCTTATGCAATGGCCTGTACACTGCATCTGAAAACGAAAGGCAGCAACGATCATCACAGAGCAGAGAGCCTGTTTAAAGCTTTTGGCCGAACACTACGTCAGGCGATTCGGATAGAAGGCGATACATTGCCTAGCTCCAAAGGGGTTCTGTGATGAAAATCGTCATTCTCGATACTGGCTGCGCTAACTTGTCATCGGTAGCTTATGCTATCCGAAAATTAGGTTATCAACCTGAAATCAGTCAGGAAGTAGCAACGATCCTGGCAGCAGATAAATTACTTTTGCCTGGCGTCGGCACTGCCAGTGCTGCAATGGATCAATTGAAACAACGGGAACTTATATCGTTAATTAAAGTACTCAGCCAACCTGTGTTAGGTATTTGCCTTGGCATGCAGCTATTCGCTGCCACCAGCGAAGAAAGCGATAATGTTACAGGTGATAATATCTCCCTACTCGAAGTTATTGCTTCCCCCGTCCAAAAAATGGCTAATCACGGGCTTCCATTGCCACACATGGGCTGGAATCAAGTTCTGCCAAAAGCCGGACACCCGCTATTCCGTGGTATTGAAGACAATGCCTATTTTTATTTTGTCCATAGCTACGCGATCCCACTGAATGCCTACACCATTGCGCAAACTGAATATGGCAATACTTTCAGCAGCGCAATCGCCAAAGATAACTTCTTTGGCGTGCAGTTTCACCCTGAACGTTCCGGTGCTGCCGGAGCCAGACTATTAAAGAATTTTCTGGAGATGTAAGCACAATGATCATACCCGCATTAGATTTGATTGATGGCAAAGTAGTACGGTTACATCAGGGGGATTATGCTCGGCAACGGGATTATCAACACGATCCTCTGTCCCACTTCCAACAATATGAACAACAGGGAGCAAAACGGCTTCATCTGGTCGATCTAACCGGCGCTAAAGATCCATCCGCCCGCCAGATCCCTCTACTGCGCAAATTACTTGCCGCGGTTTCTATACCTGTTCAGGTTGGCGGCGGCATCCGTACAGAAGAAGATGTGAAAACATTGCTTGATGCAGGCGCCAACCGAATAGTGCTCGGCTCTATCGCCATAAAGCAACCGGCACTAGTTACCCAATGGTTTAAACGTTATGGCGCGGAAAATATTGTGCTGGCGCTGGATGTCCGTATCAATGATACCGGCATAAAACAGGTTGCCATTAATGGCTGGCAGGAGAATTCCTCTGTCACTCTGGAACAGGTTATTGAGCAATATCTGCCTTGCGGGTTGAAATATGTACTGTGTACAGATATCTCCCGCGACGGCACTCTCATCGGCTCAAATGTCGAATTATATCGGGCAATTTGCCAATGTTATCCACTAATCGCGTTTCAGGCTTCGGGGGGCATCGGCACGTTAAATGATATCGCTTCTCTGCCTGCCAGCGGTGTAGCCGGGGTTATTATTGGTCGCGCATTACTTGATGAGAAATTTACCCTGACGGAGGCAATTCAATGCTGGCAAAACGCATAATCCCTTGCCTTGATGTTCGTGACGGGCAAGTAGTTAAAGGCATTCAATTTCGTCATCACGAAATTATCGGCGATATTGTGCCACTCGCTCAACGTTATGCAACAGAAGGCGCAGATGAACTGGTTTTCTACGATATCACTGCTTCATCTGATGGACGGGTAGTCGATAAAAGTTGGGTTGCCAAAGTTGCGGAAGTGATCGATATTCCTTTTTGCGTTGCCGGTGGCATTAAAACCGTCGAAGATGCAGGGCAAATTCTCTCATTTGGGGCAGATAAAATCTCTATCAACTCCCCTGCACTGGCCGATCCAACCTTAATTACCCGTCTGGCCGACCGTTATGGCGTTCAATGCATTGTCGTAGGGATTGACACTTGGTTTGATGAAGGCACTGGTCGCTATCAAGTTTATCAGTTTACCGGTGACGAAAAACGCACAACAGCCACCCAATGGCAAACCCTCAATTGGGTAAAAGAAGCGCAACGACGTGGCGCAGGTGAAATCGTACTCAATATGATGAATCAGGATGGTGTCCGCAATGGCTACGATCTGACTCAACTAAAACAGGTACGGGACGTTTGTCACGTTCCTCTCATTGCCTCTGGCGGCGCAGGCGCACCAGAACACTTTCTTGATGCCTTTAAACAGGCAAATGTCGATGGTGCATTAGCAGCATCTGTATTCCATAAACAGATTATTAATATTGGTGAATTAAAACAGTACCTTTCACAACACGGCGTGGAGATAAGAACTTGCTGACCGCACAACAAATCGAAAAACTGGATTGGGAAAAAGTCGCTTATATGATGCCGGTTATTGTGCAACATGCTATATCCGGCGATGTCCTAATGATGGGCTATATGAATAAAGAAGCACTGAATGTCACTATCAGTTCAGGTAAAATCACCTTGTTTTCCCGCAGTAAACAACGTCTATGGACTAAAGGTGAAAACTCCGGCCATTTTCTTAATTTGGTCAATATCTATCCTGATTGTGACAATGATGCCCTGTTAGCACTCGCAGATCCAATTGGTCCTACCTGCCACTTTGGTACATACAGTTGCTTTGCTCCGGCACAAACTGAATGGGGATTTCTCTATCAGCTTGAAAAATTACTGGCAAGTCGCAAAACAGCCGACCCTGACCACTCATATACAGCGAAGTTATATGCCAGCGGTACTAAACGAATCGCTCAGAAAGTAGGTGAAGAAGGGTTGGAAACTGCTTTGGCAGCGGCAGTTAATAATAAAGAGGAACTAACGAATGAAGCAGCAGATCTGATGTATCACCTAATGGTTCTACTACAGGATCAAGAGCTGGATCTTAGCTGTGTTATTCGTCGATTACGACAAAGATGAGTCAGGGGTCTGGTTGATTTCAGATCCTGAGCGATCTCTGACTTCGACAGACAGAGCATTTTTACGTTTTCATTTTTTCGACAAGAATCTCATTAGGCGTTTTACCTTTCAAGTCACCGTGTGGTCTGTAATAGTTGTAAAACGCCCCCCATTCAGCCAATTTGGCTGCTAAATCTACGTCCTCTTTAAATATGCATAATTGGTAAAACTCTTGTTTATCGGTGAGATGGGAATGTTCAACTTTCCCATTCAGATTGAGACTAACTGGTCTGAGATACACATGTTCAAGCCCGGCCCTAAGTCTTCACAATGCCAATGGAGTTTAGACTGAAACTCATGATCATTACCCGTACGGATCATTTTGATTCTGAAAGGAAATTTTTAGACGACATAATTAATAAAATCAATGGCACATGCTTAGTTATGTTTTTTATAGACTTTTAGTACCCCAATACGCATTACATCATCAATGGTTGTGCATTGGAATCTGCGTACCTTATTTCCATTCTTATCTTTGAAATTGAGGCTCTGTGAGGGCCTATTCAGGCCGTAACGATATAGAACACTGTAGATTCCTGATAGGGAGACTTTCAAGCCATGATATCGAGCTAAGCAACAAACTATTTTGTCAAAAAAAATGTACAGCATAAAATTTCACCTTATATAATATGTAAAACAAGAAAAACAGGGTTTCCGGGCACGGTTTGCCATTAATTGACCCTTTTTCTAACTTCCTGTTCTATTTTCCTGTTCATATTAACCTCAACTAACACATATCAAATATACATAAAACTGTCAGTCTAAGTCTAAAAAGTCATAAGGGTATTTCTTCAAATCCACTCCATCCATTGGAATAAGGATATTCATTGAATTATTCAATCTTTAAGCTTCCTATAATCAGAGTATTTAGTACCTCATAGATTCCACAATAGAACTTATAGCCACGGTAGGAATTTTAGAACTATTGTTTAGTGTCCATATTGTTTTCGATTACTGTACTTATAATTAAAACTTAACCTTGAGTGCCCTTACAATTGCGTCATTATCATCTTGATTACGTGACTGCTCCCCGCCGTAAAGAGGGTGTCGCAAAAGGTCAGCATTGAAAATAACCCCACAGAAATTTATTGCCTGTTATTGGGACTGGCAACCCATGACAGGCTAAAAATAGCCCATAATATCAGGGCAACTGCCCTTGATAAGTTATACGCTATGGCATGCAAGGTAAATTCCACTCTGACTGCCGATAAACCTCTACGCCGAAAGCGTTCCAGTCCCTGGATCCCACGTAAAGCGGAAAATACCGGTTCTACCATGACTTTTCTCTGACTCAATATCCGTTTTGACTCCAGTTTGGTCATACGTGAACGCCGTTTATCCCGCGCTTTATCTTCCGGGTAACGTTTAATTTTTCTGCCCTTTTTCGCCTGCGTACATTTTTCTTTTTTCGGGCAATCGGCACAGTTTGCTCCCGTATAAACTCGATGCCCACGGCTCTTTTCGGAAGGTTTTACTGTACTGACAGGAAGCAACCTGTCATTGGCCGGGCAGATATAAAGGTCTTTCTCCGCATGATAAATAAACCGCGATTTTGGGTAGATTTTTCTTAGGCTCTGATGCTCATTGCCTTCCGGGCAGAACAACAGAATGTGATGTTTTTGCGTCTCAGCAATCACCTCGTCATGGAAATAACCGGCATCCAATAACAGCTTGTCCGGGTGACGCCCCGATAGATTGAAATTCTGTGCCAATAACGCGGCTATCACTTGGGTTTCACTGGAGGGGTCTACCGTTTGAGCGACAATAATACGTCTGCTGTTGACCAAAACAGACGGTTTATAAGAAGTTGAAAATCCTCTTCCCCGCTTGAGTTTCTGGACGACGGCATCGGGTTCGGTTGGATTGATACGCAGTTGGCTGGCCTCCTTCCCCTTTTTTTCCCGATTTTCTTGTCGGTGCCGTAAGACGTCGGCTCCCTGTTCCAATTGTTTCCTGCGTTTCTCTATCTGCACTGTGGCAGACATTGCCGTGAGGGCATTTTTTTCGCGTGAAATCGCTTCCTGAGTTAAAAGGTGGTAATGAGAACAGGCCGCCTCTATCACTGTCCCGTCACCGGCCAGACACGAAACCCCCGAATGGCTACGGTGCAAAATGGAGAAGGTCAGTGCTTCAAAAAACGGCCCGGTCAGGACAGATTGGTGCTGATAAATGAAACGCCCCAGACTGGCGTGATCGGGCGTAATTCCCTGACTGACAAAAATACAGCCTAAATCGAAACGCGCAAGTCGTTCAAGTTCTCTGAGCGAGCAGTGACCTTTCATGATCCCATAAAGTAGGATCCCCATCATGGAACGGGGAGAATAAGGGGCTCTGCCTGTCGAAGCATAATGGCGTTCAAAGGGAGCCCAATCTTGCTCATCAAGAATGTCAGCCACAATAAATGCGCTACGCTCCCCCATTTGCCTGAGATAATCAGAAAGGGAAAGAGAACCCGCTAAGACAGGTAAGTGCTGAGCGGTGACAAACTGACGTCCAGTATGAATAGAAGGTTCCCGTTTTCGAATGAATAAGGTCATAAAAGATCTGCGCTTAAAAGAAGTACGCAGATCTTAACGGATAACACGCGCCTTTTGCGACACCCTCGCACTGGGCGAGGGTTTACGGCGGGTCTTGCTAAAGTGATTCTAACGCCTTCATCAGGGTACACTTTAGCTATAATATTTTCATTCCTTAAAAGTTTTTCAAGTAAAGCTGTTTTCTTAGGCTCATGAATCCATAGGAAATTTGTTTGACTGTGTAGTACATTCCAACCTTGGTTACGAAGATAACTGAATATTCTCCGGCGTTCAGATGCTATATATCTAACTCTATACATTAGTTCTTCTGTTGCTTCCAATGATGCTAAAGCCGCAGCATTTGATAAAGAATTAACTGAAAAGGGTAATTGTAAACTGTTTACTCTATAAGCAATATCAGGGTGGGCAATACCATAACCAATTCTCATGCCAGCTAATCCATAGGCTTTTGAAAAAGAACGGATAACAATGAGATTAGGAAATTTTTCTATCCAACGTACCGAAACAGGTAGAGGGAAGTCAGTTACATATTCTATATAGGCTTCATCTAATATGATGAAAGTTCTCTTAGGGATCCTAGTTATAAAGGAATATAAAATGTCGGATTGAATAAACTCTCCTGTAGGATTATGTGGATTGCATAATATGATAACATCAGTCTGCTTTGCTTTATTTATTAGAGCGTCAAGATCTTGGGTTCCGTCTTGTCGAAGTGGAATTGTAGAAGTATACGCTCCCACTATGTTAGATATTAAAGGGTAAGCTTCAAAGTTTCTCCACGAATAGGTAATGTTGAAATTAGCTTTGGATAGTGTTTGTAATGATGTTAATGCAATGCCAGCAGCCCCGGCACCAATCATGATCATGTCAGAAGGCACTCCAAGCTTAAGTGATAAGTTGTTTCTGAGTGACTCGGGAAACAATTCTGGATAACGGTTTATTTTATCCAGCTCTATACTTATGCTTTCGATTATATTAGGTAACGGCATAAATGGGTTTTCATTTTGGAATAAATGATGCATGTTCCACTCTATTTTATAATTACATGAAAAAGTTATCTTCTGAATTGCTTAACATTATCTTTTTTCTAAAAATAGTGTCTTCAATAGGTAAACAACATAGAGATAAATATATTTTTTAAAATAAGTTAATCTATGCTAAATATACTCTGACTGAGAAATAACGCTAACTAATATCAAAGCCAAAATTGAATACCGTGTTGTCTCATGTTTATTATTAATTTTTTATATTATCCTTTAACCACTTACCTAAACTTTTTGCCTGTTGAATGGCTGGATAGATTGCATTGACTAACGGGATACTGCTATGAGAGCTTATTCCTAACAACCAGATATTTTCAAAAACCTGTTTTCTTGAATGATATACCCTAAAATTTTTATCTAAATAAGGTTCTGCCATAGGCTCTAAAGTTACAGTATTTAAATCTAAGCTACTATTTGAAAGAGAGTATTTCGGATATTCTCTACCAGTTGCAAAAATAATGGTTTCGTATTGACATTTTTCATTTCCCCATTCGACTTCCCACTGTGCATTATAGTTTAAGTTGACAATTACAGGTACCCCCTGATGCAAATGAATTTTCTCTGCCTTTAATGCTTCTAATAACTTTTTGGCATTTTCAAGAGAACATGCTCCCATATACCGTGAGATAATATTATTACATGAATGCAGAGCTTTTTGTTGCGTGATACTATCTTTTCCAGCCATCAACTCATTGATAATATCAATAAGTTCAACCATAATATCTTGCCAATAGATATTGCCTTTTCTTGCTAACTGAACCTCCTCTTCTAGCCTTTCAATTGGATTGCTTTTTTTTGAAATCTGTAAAGATAGAGGCAAGTCAGTTAATTTTGAAATGGCTTTTATGACAACCTTTGTAATACTCTGGGGTAATTTATTACTTTTAAAATCAAGCTTAGCTACTTCATCAATATCAATTAGTTCAGCTTCAGCAGGAAGAGTATGAGTTCTTACAGCAGGTAGTTCTCCAGAAGGAGAAGCCATCGTCACCCGATGATTTTCTTCAGCTAGCGTAATAGCTGTTTCTATTGCGCTAAGTTTTGTACCTATAATTAAAACCTGGGATTCCGGTGACACTAGGGTAGTAATATTTTTAACAGGATACGGAGAAGTAAAAATTCCTTGATGGTTAGCAAATTCTTTTGCAAATTCTGGAATGATACTGCGTGAGTAACCGGTACATACAATAACGGCATCTGCGGTTATGATATTTTCACCCGCAGAATAGATACAATATTTCCTCTCATTGGATATCAATTCAATTCTGGTTGCATGTCGCCGTATGTATATTGTTTTGACGCCGTTAGCTTCTGCATTCTTTGAATATTCTTTAAACCTAGTTTTGACATATTCAGAAACTAACCTTCGGGGAACAAAATCTTTGGGTTCTATCTGCATACCTCTATCATTTAAGAATGAAGTAAAGTCATGTAAATTCTCTGGTACTACGCTAATACTTCCTGCTGATGTATTACAAATCATATCTGGTTCTGCTGAGTCAAATGCCTCACTTTCACCAATTGAAGTTGGGGCTATTATGTAAATATTTTCAGCAATATTGTAGCAAATTAATGAAATATAGGCGGCGACGCCTGTTATGCCGCCGCCTATAATAGCTATATTACGAATTGAATCTTTCATGAGAATCGCCAATAGGTATTATATTTTAGTTTTTTATAGAAAATTTTTTACACAAGCTACCCAATCTTTCGGGTTTTCTATCTGTACGGCGTGACCACTCATAATTTCAGCATATTTGCTACCCTTTATACTCTGATGAACCCTCTCGACTTGATAAAGAGGAATGAGAGTATCAAATGTCAAACCTATGACTAATGTAGGTTTATCTATATGGGATAACAAATCGCAGATATCTATATCTAATCCAAGCTTAATTCTTTTATCAATATCTTTTGCTGAGGGTTTATTACAAATTTGTTTTATTTTTTCATCTCCCAAAGACATAAGAAATTCAGGGCTCAATACATGTGAAAGGCTAAATGCCATAGCATTATCAGGGCTATTCATTTCTAGTTTTAACCAAGTCTGAAAGATAAATTGATGCCGAGGATCTTGACTGGTTGCCCACGGTGCTGTTAATACCAGCTTCCTTACCAACTCAGGATATCGGGCAGCAACAACGGCCGCAACGACCGCGCCTATTGAGGTACCTACTATATCAACAGGGGCTTTTGAACTGTCTTTGATTATCTCTGCAACTTGCTCTGCTAATCTTTCAACGGTTATTTCTCCCTGCGGGAGAGTGGATTTGCCACATCCTGCATAGTCAGGGATGATAACGGTTCTTTCCTCGCTGAATTCACTCACTATATGACCAAAGCTGCTCTCGCCGTCACTATTGGTGCCATGCAAAAAGAGAATCCCGGTCCCCTCCCCTTTAGTATAGTAATGGACGACAGAATGGGGTAATTTGATAATTTTGCTATTTTTAATCATAGTTACTCTCCATAAACCTAATTAATTATCATTCAGCTGCTATAATGGATGAAGTGCGTTCTTTCCGATCTGACCTTACCTTCTTCATAGCTGGCTTTTCTATAAAATAATATAATAATGAAGCAAGGATAAGAGAAATCAATGCTGCAATTAACAGTAACAGTATAGATTCAACTGTATCAAAGCTTCTCTTTTCCCCCAAGAATTTATGACCATACATCAGAACAAGTCGATGTACCAGATAAAAAGCAAAAGACATTTCTCCCAGAAGGATCATTATCTTACACTTTAATAGTGTATTCTTGCCTCGTAGATCGGCAACAGCAAACGAAGCAATCAATATCGCAATAGGTACAATTGTGGTAGCGGCATATCGATATAGTTCTGGCATATATAAAGAAACAGAATATCCTATCAAGAATAATATAATAGTGTAAGTTTTTTCGTGCCATACCCAATCACCATTTTTAACTAATTGAGAAAGAAGTATTCCTAATATGAACTCTAGCATCCTGGTTAGAGGGAAGAGATATGTAAACCAATAAGAATATATTGGTGCATTTCTCCAAGGTAATAGTTGAGTTTTTGGTAATAGATTGGCGATCAATGGAATAGCCATAATCAACAAAATAACAAATATGGCCACCCACCATAGATTATTATTTTGTAGTTTCTTTATTAATTTGTACCAAAAAGGGAAAGTCAAATAAAATAACATTTCACAAGATAATGACCAACTGACACCATTCAAGCTGATAAAAACATAAGGATCAGGAAACCAAGTATGGCAGGGCTAACGCATGATCATTTTTTATCCATAAGATGACGAATCAACCGTACAAAATAAGCCACGTTTTATTCTTGTTGCAATCTTATCTGTTTGCCGTTATTTATCCACAACTTCCCGTAATAATGGCCTTATTTATGACTCAGAAAGCCCTGTTTGACTACCTTGAAGCCTTACCTGACCCACGTCAACAAGCAAAATGTTCTCATGTGCTATCTGAGGTCATTTTTATGACACTCTGTGCCATGATGTGTGGTTTTGATACCGGGTCCGAAATTGCGCTCTTTGCTCAGGAACGTGAAAAATGGTTTAAGCGTTGGTTAATCCTGGCAAATGAGGTTCCCTCACATGACACCTTTAACCGGATTTTTGCCATTATGCCAGCCAGTACCCTGCAATCATTGTTTCAGGAATGGGTGAGTTATATTTTGAAAAAGGAATACAAAATATAAAAATACGAATTATACTTATAATTGTCGTTACGACACTAAAAATGCTCAATAACACTATTTATAGGGGAAATTATATGTTACTTGAAGAAATTCTTGGACTCGTCGATACAGATATAGGAGCAAGTGATTCAGATATAGATATAGCTGGATACTGGCGTAATGAACTTGGTTCTACAATACATATTAAAAAGAAGATTAAAGAAACTAATAGTTTTGGAGGTACATATTCCAGTACGGTAGGCACAGACCACCACTCTCATGACGGTATAATAACAGGACATCTGCACGGAGATCTCATTGTTTTTGTGGTAAGATGGGATTCAGCGGCAGTATCTGCATGGGTTGGTCAAGTGCAAAAAAATAAAAACAACGAAAGACACAAAATCACCACTCTATGGATGATGGCCAGTAAGAGTAACGGATGGACACCAATAAATGTAGGAGCAGATACTTTCTTTTATATACCACCTCAACCTCAGCCTGATAATCTGAAATAAGAATTAAATTCATCTTTTTATTTACACCCCCGCCTTCGTGTGGGGGTTTATTATTTTCCATATAGAGAAACCTGTTCTATGTCCCCAAAAACTCATTTTTCAGTCCCCACCAAAATATTTGATTATCAACCTCAACATGAATATATCGAGTAGTAATATATGATCGGGTATAAGCATCAGAAAAATTATAGTAACTTTCACTAACTTGGAATCCTATATAAGAGTGAGAAATAGACAGATAAGATTTATTGAAATGATTAAGAGGTTCTGCGCACTCATCGCCGAATCATCTTTCAGAACACATCAGAATAATTGATGCCATGATAAATTATCATACCGTTCTCACCATGATTTAGAATGTCCCATATTTTACCAATATATATGATTTATTTTGTCTGTTTTTTGCACAAAAACAGGGCGTTATTTAACTACTCGCAATACTGCCATCTATAATCGTCATTTTGGTTATTTATTGATACGTGAATATACCCGATTTTTGCCATATTGGATCCTGTTGAATGCTTTAACAGGCTGCTTTGACAAAGAATACTGTCAGTTAACGGGTTACAGAAAACCTTATTTTTATGTAAAAACTAAGAGCCTATCCCAATAGGATTTTATTCCAGACGATGATCCCGCATACAAAATGCAACATAGCCTCATAGTTTTCGGTCTTCTTTTCCCATCGGGCCAGTACCCGACGAAAGCGATTCATCCAGCTATGAGTCCTCTCAACAACCCATCGGTGAGCTTTGAAATCCGGGCTTTTGCACGCATCTGATTCTTCCTTGCGAGATTGTATGTGCGGCCCGTAGCGCCGACTTTGTAGATAACCTTTCAGCCATTCTGCCTCATATCCCTTATCCAGACACACTCTGAGCTTTTTACCGCGTCTACCTGTTTGGAGGGCATCAAGTGTCTCTGCAACCAGTTTGATATCGTGAGTATTTGCCGCGCCGACAACGAGAGAAAGAGGAAGTCCTTGAGCATCGGTCATGAGGCTGCGTTTTACCCCCTGTTTCCCCTCTGTCCGTGGGGTTACGACCTGTTTTTTTGTCCCCGCCAGAGGGGATTTGGTCATGCAGCCATCCAGTGATAACCATGACCCGTCGATGGCGTCGAGCAGAGCTTGACGAACATATCCCTGTGGCATTCAGGGCATTCCACTGGCAGCCAGTTCTCAGTACAAAGAAGATAGCATTCATAGCGACACGGTTATCAACACGTCTGCGGTGCGGGCCAAAAGGGTGATGAGTTTTATGTTTGGGGATAAGTGGTACCCTTTTTCCCCAAAGTTCATCACTCATCCGCTGTAGCGAGCCGCGTAAATTGAAAAAGCGCGTCATGTAAATTGATAAAATTTACGCGGCTCGCTACATTCGTTATTACTGGTCACACGCATCAAGCGTATAACTGTGTAATTAATGGTAAGCCCGTCACCTCTGCACAGGCTAATGGCACGTTAATAACTAGCTTGGATCTAAAACTGGACAAATCCACTCAGGATATTGTGGATTTTAAAGTGGAAAATATTTGGGTTGATAACCATAAATATGAAAAAGATCCAGAAGTGACTAAAGTATTGGATACATATGAAAAAATAGCCGCGCCATTGGCAAACCGGGTTATTGGTAAGTTGGATAGCGATCTAAATAGGAAAACTAATCGTGCTGGTGAATCTTCACTGGGTAAAGTAGTCGCAGATGCCCATTTGTATACTGCTGCACTTAAAGAGAATGGTGGCGCCCAAATTGCATTTATTAACAGCGGCGGTATTCGTGCTGACATGACCGGTGGTGAAGTAACTTACAATGCTATCTACGCTGTTCAGCCATTCTCTAATGTATTATTAACCAAGACACTAACGGGTGAACAAATTAAACGTCTGCTGGAACAACAATGGGATCGTCCACGTTCGCAAATTTTGGCGGTTTCTAATGGTTTTGAATATCACTGGGATAGCGCCAAACCGGTAGATGATCGTGTTATTACTCGCTCAATGAAAATCAACGGTAAGCCCATTGAATTAAATGGAAAATACCGTGTGGTTGCTAATGAATTTCTGGCAACAGGGAGAAATAACTTCTCTGTGTTTAACGAGGGTATTGATCCCGTATATAGCGTGCCAGATGTTGATGCTGTAATGAAATATTTCGCTGAAAAATCTCCCATTGCTTATCCTAAACAAGATCGCATCGTTAATGTGAACGAAGAATAATTAATGACTTATTCAGATCAATCCGGTAACCGGATGGTACTTTTTTGGGTCACTTTAAGTATCGGGGATCTATTTAGTCAATCGTCCATTGAAACCCGTAACGTGCTACGAGGTCGCCTGACAATATAAACATTGTGCACGAAAAATGACTATCAAGCGACGTATACATCTACGTCGCCTTTTATTGACTGCTCCCCGCCCAATTGGGCATAGGTATCTACACGAATGAAATGAAAGCTGACAAATCACATGGCCGCTTTAAAGATCGAAACAATTTCTTCATGGGTAGCTTGAGTGGGATTAGTCAAACAACATATATCTTTCAAGGCATTAGTTGCCAACATGGGTAAATCTTCCAGTTTGACATTCAATTCCGCTAAACCCGACGGAATACCAATATCTTTTAACAATTTACGAATTTCAGCAATACATGCCTCAGCCCCTTGCTGATCATTCATAGCGCTTACATCTACCCCCATCGCAGCGGCAATATCTTTCAAACGACCCGAAACTGCTTTAGCGTTGAACTCTTGAACGTGTGGTAATAAAACAGCATTACATACACCGTGTGGTAAATCATAAGTACCACCCAATTGGTGAGACATGGCGTGAACATATCCCAGTAATGCACTATTAAACGCCATCCCCGCCAAGAATTGTGCATAGGCCATGTTTTCACGTGCTTCTATATTGCTCCCATCTGCGACTGCCTGGCGTAAAGAGTGACTAATCATCGAGATTGCTTTCAGTGCACAAGCATCCGTTATTGGATTAGCCCCGACAGAAACATAAGCTTCAACCGCATGAGTCATTGCATCCATTCCAGTTGCGGCGGTTAACCCTTTCGGCATTCCAACCATTAATTCTGGATCATTCACAGACAAAACAGGTGTTATTTTCTTATCAGCAATGGCCATTTTAATATGGCTCTCAGTATCGGTAATGACACAGAAACGTGACATTTCTGACGCAGTACCCGCAGTAGTATTAACTGAGATTAATGGCAAATGCGGTTTAGATGAACGACCAATACCTACATAATCCCGGATATCTCCCCCATTAGCAGCGACCAACACAATAGCTTTTGCACAATCATGTGGCGAACCACCCCCTAAAGAAATAACGCAATCGCTATTATGCTGACGCAGAATATCCAAACCTTCCTCAACGTTAACTGTCGTCGGATTCGGATTGGTACCATCATAAACCGTACTCTCAATATCAACATCAGATAATAGAGATTGAACTTTTGCCACTACTCCAATTTCATTTAAAACATGATCCGTCACAATCAATGCTCGCTTGTAACCATCACCTTTCATCGCATTTACCGCTTCAACCAAACAACCGGCACCAAACATATTTACCGATGTCATAAAAAAAGTTGTAGTCATCATTGATAATTCCTTATATTAAAATAGTTCTAGAATGAAAATATATAAAAAGTAAAATTTGAAAAATCACCTAATGGAACTAAAAATCATTATCTTACAACAAACATAAATAATAGCTCTATTTAAACCACACAATTCAAAAAATATAAATATATCTCGGTAGAGTTAGATAATGCTTATTAAAATAGATATTTGATAATTTTCCATCTTGGTAATATATGCCATTGGCAATATAATAAATACAATAATCGAGAAGATTAATATACCCGTCATCTTTCAAGTTGCCTCTTTGTTGGCTACACTCACTCACCCCGGTCACATAGTTTGCTATGCTCCCGGGGATTCGCTCCCTTGCCGTCGCGATGCATCTTGAAATCCATAGGGTATATATCAATTCACAAAGTTATTACTTAGGAGTTTATTTTGTCCTCTAACGAAATATTTAACCGCCTGACCACATTACTGGATAATCATCATGCCAGCTATCGGGTGATAGAACATTCAACCGCCGGACATTCTGAAGAAGTTGCAAAAATCCGTGGTACACAACTTGGACAAGGGGCAAAAGGGTTAGTTTGCCATGTTAAAGGGGAAGGATTCCGCCAATATGTACTCGCTGTACTGCCTGCGGATCAACAAGCAGACCTCTCTTCACTGGCAAAACAGATCGGTGGCAACCGCGCCTCACTGGCAAGTCCTAAAGAAGTTTTTGAACTGACTCAATGTGTATTTGGTGCTATTCCACCTTTTAGTTTTCATCCAGATCTGAAACTGGTTGCAGACCCTTTATTATTTGAACGTTTTGATGAACTGGCTTTTAATGCCGGTAGCCTTGAACGCTCAGTGATTCTTAACACCCAAGATTACCATCGAATTGCACAACCTGAATTGGTGAGTTTTCGTCGGGTAGAATAAATACCATCGCGAAAAATGATATTTGCCAAATAGCCTATAAAAATAGGCTATTTAAGATAATATTTTAAACATATTCATTTAAAATAGTAACTATCCCGCCCCAATAAGTTTATATCATTAGATAAAGTCATTATTATTGCTACATTATATAAACATTAAACAGAGAGGTATAATTATCAAATACCATGAATATCTAATTATTCACTATTGAGCCATATACAAAAAATTATCAATTACATTAGGGGATAATTCCCTACCCAAATAAAGGTGTTTCTTGATAGGAATTTTCAATTATTTTTAATTTCAGAACCTTTATTTCATATATCGGTATAAAATGACATGTCAATTATATTAATGTTGTATTGACAACAATTTAATATGCCTATTCATTATATTTTATTAAATACAAAAACCCACACTCATTGTATTCTCATATCTCTTTCAACAAGAAAGATGACGTTTTTTTAAAATAAAGTTTAAGGAATAGAGAAATATGACTAATAAGCTAGTTACAGGTGCAACTTTTTTCGATAGAAAATACTTTCTGGGTGAAGCGCACCATTATCCAGAAAACGACATCATTATTCCATTGCCTTATGATCTTAACGATAGATTCCGTTCAGTAAGAATTGGAACGCTATCAAAAGTTTATGCATGGCGTCATCAGAGCGATTGGGAACCAGGTCAACGCTATCGTGAATGGGAATATGATCATCCAGATATTGATAGAGAAATTAGAGGATTATCTAAGTTTAAAGTGGCATCAAAAGATACCTGCTTGGTTGCATTAAGACTTATTGATGATACTTGTTCAGGTATTAAATTCTCAATGTTCACGAATACACATTGCGTGGGCCCAGTTGAAACAACAACTGATGATGATTATGCACTGGTTGGTATATTGCCATTTGAGACCGAGTTAGTCACTGCCATTGCAATAAGAAATACCAGTACTGGAGTATATATCAATAACGGATCATTCTATTTCTATCGTGATGCAAATGGTGTTGTTACTATTGATGAGAAAGCTAATTTCCCTAAAAATCTCAGAATAGTTAATGTAGGTGGCAATCGTTTTGATATTCATATTATCAGTACCGATTTTTCTCACTAATCCGGTAATAATGTAACGATAATTAACCGTCGTTTTCAGACAGGCTACGTTCTGAAAATTTAAGCAACACCGTTGCGGAATATCATCAAAAACCGCAACGGTGTATTCATAAATCAGCAAAAATTTCGTGGTTATAAATAATTTTTTATTTATCATGATATACCCTATGGATTTCAAGATTATCGCGACGGCAAGGGAGCGAATCCCCGGAAGCATAGCGAACGATGTGATCAGGGTGAGAGAGTGCAGCCAACAAATCCTTAACCATTAACTAGCCATTCATTGTTATTTATCCTTTTTCTATAAAAATTTATAGTCAAATAGTCACTTAACCTTTAAAAAAACATTAAATTAAGATCCACAAGAAATAATTTTCACAAGCTATTTCTTTTGAGATAAATACTTCCCTAATGATTAATTTTAAAAATTATATAAAAACCCAACCATTCCATTATTACATATCTTATTTTAGGTATTTTCATAATATTATTAATAAAAAACAATCTTATAGTATCTATTCAAAACACCAAGCATGAAAAATATTCACAATCCAATTGAATACTAAATTTAAGATACAAAATTCACTAAAAATATCAAATTTTCACATTTCAATCAGTCAATTTGACTATACTAATATAATTATAAAAATATTATTCGGTATTTTTTAAACAACTTTACTTTATGTATTTTTCTGCTAATTTTAACATTAACCCATAGAATATTATTCTTCTATTGACTGGATATATTGCATCTAAAGATGAGGAATAAATGAATTATCAGTGGGAAATATTACACAGAAAAAATCCAATTTTCACAAATAGTATAAACGAGTAAATACTATATATTTCACATTAATACAATCAGGTATATATCCTATGGATTTCAAAATGCATCGCGACGGCAAGGGAGTGAATCCCCGGGAGCATAGATAACGATGTGACCGGGGTGAGCGAGTGCAGCCAACAAAGAGGCAACTTGAAAGATGACGGGTATACTTCCAGAAAAGCATTACATACGGGTTTATTAACGGAAAATTTTTTTTGGCAACCTATATATTACTTACATTAACTTTGAGGAGTAGAAAAAATGACAAAAGAATTAATTACAGGCGTCACGTTTTTCGAAGAGAAAAACTATCAGGGTAAGTCACATGATTACCCAGAGCTTGATAAAATTATATCGCTTCCTTCCAATCTTAACGATAAATTTCATTCAGTAAAAATTGGAAAGTTATCAAAAGTCCATGCGTGGCGTCACTATAATGATCCAGAGAGTAAATATTATGAATGGGTAGTCGACAATCCAGATATCGATAAAGAAATTAGAGGGTTATCGAAATTCAGAATTATACAGAAAGATACAAAACTGGTTGCACTAAGAATCATTGATGATACTCATTCAGATACAAAATTCTCTATGATCATTAAGATATTTAATGGAGAAGAAGAGGAAACAATCGACGTTAACGCAACAACAGATGATAATTATACTGTCGTTAACGAACTACTGGTACAGAAAGAGATAGTCACTTCAATTTATGTAAGAAATGTCAACACCGGAGAATATATTGGTAACGGGTCATTCTATTTTTCTTATGATGCTATTGGCATTGCAACTATTGATGAAGGACTCAATTTTCCTAAGAACTTGAAATTGGTCCATGTAGGAAATAATCGTTTTGATTTTCACATTACCAGTACTGATCCTATTGCTTAATCCGGGATTAATGTGACAATCATCACTCTCAGATAAGTCATATTCTGAAATTTAAGCTACGCCGTTGCGGTATATTTCAAGATGCATCGCGACGGCAAGGGAGCGAATCCCCGGGAGCATAGGTAACTATGTGACCGGGGTGAGTGAGTGCAGCCAACAAAGAGGCAACTTGAAAGATAACGGGTATATTTGTTAAAAAACCGCAACGACGTGTCCCAAACGATCGCGGAAACTGAGACCACATCACATCTAATGTGGCCTCTCCACGCTCCTAGTCAATCGATAACAATCGGGCTTACTCCATCCATTCAGTATGGAAAACACCTTCTTTATCAGTACGCTTATAGGTATGAGCACCAAAATAATCACGTTGAGCCTGAATTAAATTGGCGGGCAATACAGCAGAACGATAACTATCGTAGTAAGAAATAGCAGCGGAGAACGTAGGGGTTGGGATACCATTCTGCACCCCATACGAGACGACATCACGCAGTGCCTGCTGATATTCATCAGCAATTTTCTTAAAGTAAGGCGCCAACAACAGGTTAGCAATATCCGCATTTTCGTTATACGCGTCAGTAATTTTTTGCAGGAATTGAGCACGAATAATACAACCCGCCCGGAAAATCCCGGCAATCTCACCGTAATTAAGATCCCACTGGTACTCATCAGATGCCGCTTTCAATTGCTGAAAACCCTGAGCATAAGAAACGATTTTACCCAAATAAAGCGCACGGCGAACTTTCTCAATAAATTCGGCCTTATCACCTTTAAATGGCTGTGCTTCAGGTCCGCTCAAAACTTTAGCCGCAGCAACGCGCTGATCTTTTAAAGAAGAGATATAACGTGCAAATACCGATTCTGTGATCAATGTCACTGGAATACCTAAATCCAGAGAGCTCTGGCTAGTCCACTTACCCGTACCTTTATTTGCTGCTTCATCTAAAATCACATCAACCAAATATTGGCCTGTTTCATCTTTCTTATGGAAAATATCAGCCGTGATTTCAATCAAATAACTGCTTAACTCGCCGTTATTCCAGTCAGTGAAAATCTCAGATAGTTCTTCATTGCTCAGATTTAGGGCATTTTTCAGTAAGGAATAGGCTTCCGCGATGAGCTGCATATCACCGTATTCAATGCCATTGTGAACCATTTTCACATAATGGCCGGCGCCATCTGGGCCAATATAGACCACACAAGGTTCACCTTCCGCTTTAGCTGCAATTTCGTGCAAAATTGGCGCCACTAATTCATACGCCTCTTTCTGGCCGCCAGGCATAATAGATGGGCCTTTCAATGCCCCCTCTTCACCACCGGAAACCCCGGTACCGATAAAATTAAACCCTTGGGCTGAAAGCTCGCGATTACGACGGATAGTATCCTGAAAATAGGTATTACCGCCATCAATCAAAATGTCACCTTTATCCAGATGTGGAGTCAGTGAAGCAATCGTTTTATCGGTTGCTTCGCCAGCCTTAACCATGAGCAGAATACGGCGCGGTTTTTCCAGTGAATCGACAAATTCTTCGACAGTGTAACTTGGAACTAATTTCTTCCCCGGATTTTCGGCAATCACTTCGTCAGTTTTATCACTTGAACGGTTAAATATAGATACGGAATAACCACGGCTCTCAATATTTAGTGCCAAGTTACGCCCCATCACCGCCATACCGACAACACCAATCTGCTGCTTGGACATGAATAACTCCTGTCTGATGATAATCCTGCTCACCAATAATAATTAGTGTGCAATTTGTTAATGTGATCACATGTTAACTCAGGATGAGTCCTAATGGATAGTTATTGGTGCCATCGATACCACTACACATCATTTTTTGGAAAAAACTTCCTCAGATGAAAAATCAACTATTGAAATTTGATGAGTCAATGCCCATTATTCATTATTCGGCATGAGCCGTCATATTAAAAGGTAAAACAAACTGTATGGAATGGATCGCTGATCCGACGATATGGGCTGGACTAGTTACTCTTATCGTTCTAGAAATTGTCCTCGGAATTGACAACTTGGTCTTTATTGCCATTCTGGCAGATAAACTTCCTGAAAAACAAAGAGACAAAGCAAGAATTACAGGTCTAAGTTGTGCGTTACTGATGCGTATCGTGCTGCTTTTTAGTCTTTCCTGGCTGATAACGCTAACTCATCCATTAATTACGCTTTGGGAACATCCGTTTAGTGCCCGTGACCTGATTATGCTGTTAGGCGGTCTTTTCTTACTGTTCAAAGCGACGATGGAGCTTAATGAACGGCTGGAAGGCAAAGATGCCCACTCAGGACAACAACGCAAAACATCTAAATTTTGGACGGTTGTCGTTCAGATAATTGTCCTTGATGCTGTATTTTCACTGGATTCCGTGGTTACTGCTGTTGGTATGGTAGACAACATCGGTATCATGATCGCGGCAGTCACCATTGCGATGTTCCTGATGATACTGGCAAGTAAGCCGTTAACTACCTTTGTCAATGCTCACCCGACTATCGTCATTCTCTGTCTGAGCTTCTTGTTAATGATTGGTTTCAGTCTGGTCGCCGAAGGTTTTGGTTATCGCATCCCCAAAGGTTACTTGTACGCCGCTATCGGCTTCTCCATTATGATTGAATCCTTAAACCAATTTGCTCAATTTAACCGCCGCAGATTTCTTACTGCTTCCCGTTCACTACGTGAAAGAACAGCAGAAGCCGTTTTACGCATCCTTAGTGGTAAGCATGAAAATGCAGAATTAGATAATCATACATCTAATCTGATTTCTGATAATCAGGAAGTGTTTGATCTACAAGAACGTCAAATGATTGCCAGAGTTCTCGGCATGGCGCAGCGTAACGTTAACAGTATCATGACTTCCCGTCACGACGTGGAATACCTTGATATTCATGCACCAACTGAAAATCTGACGCAAATACTGAGTAAAAGTCCTCACACACGCATTGTGGTAACTGATGAAAATATCAGTGACGAACCATTAGGTGTTGTCCATGTTATTGATTTATTAAATCAACAACTCAACCAACAGCCTTTTGATTTACATTCGCTGATAAAACAGCCTCTGATTTTCCCTGAACAGCTTTCACTACTCCAGGCATTGGAGCAGTTCCGCCAGGCACAGACTCACTTCGCGTTTGTTGTCGATGAATTTGGTTCTGTGGAAGGTGTGGTAACTTTGACCGACGTAATGGAAACTATCGCGGGTAATTTACCGGTAGATGGCGAAGAAACTGATGCCCGCCATGATATTCAAGCGACTGAACATGGTGGTTGGATCGCCAATGGTTATATGCCGCTGGATGATTTGATCCTTTATGTCCCTTTGCAACTGGATGAAAAACGTGAATATCAGACCTTAGCCGGTTTGTTAATGGAACATTCACAACATATTCCACGACAAGGTGAGCAATTACAGATTGATAATTACCTGTTTGAACCGTTGGAAGTGACCAGTCACCGAATTAATAAGGTAAAAATTACCCCTCTGGTGTCAGAGGAAGAAAATAGAGAATAACCCAGTGTTATTGAT